>JBIQMI010000099.1:0-11166 GCA_044463585.1 Cryomorphaceae bacterium | reverse complement strand
CCTGGCACGCAACCCCGTGGAGCTTATGCACCTCACACAGAACGCTGCGGCACACGTGGGCGAGATCCTCGTGCAGTTCCCGCTGTACGCTGGCATCATGGGCATCATGGCCGGCACCGGGCTGATCGCCATTTTCTCATCGGCCTTCGTTTCCGTGGCCGGGCCGCACAGCTTCGGTGTGCTGGCGCTGCTTTCCGCCGGCTTGGTCAACTTCTTCGTGCCCAGCGGCGGCGGGCAATTCGCGGTGCAGGGACCCATTATGCTGGATGCTGCCGCCCAACTCGGGGTCGATCCGGCCGTCGCCATCATGGCCGTGGCCTACGGCGATCAATGGACCAACATGCTGCAGCCTTTCTGGGCCCTGCCGGTGCTGGCCATCGCAGGCTTGCGCATGCGCGACATCCTCGGGTACACGGTCCTCACCTTCACATGCTCAGGGATGGTCATGGCCCTGGTGTTGTGGTGGGCTTCATGGTAGCCATGGCGCGGCGCATAGTCTACCGCCCTTCCAGCACCCGGATCCGCTCCTTCAGCTCTTCGATCTGCGCCTGCTGTTCCTGCACGGCCTTCACCAAGGGAACCACGAAGGAAGCATACCCAAGGGTGTAGTGGTCCTGTTCGGTGGTGGGGTGGTGCACCCCGTCGAAATTGTAATGTATCTCCCGGGCCGCCGCCTCCACTTCTTGCGCCACAAATCCGGTGAGCACCTGTTGCTCCACTTCGCGCAACCGATCGAAGTAAAGCTTGCACGCAGGGCCTCAATTGCGCAGGTGCCATTGATCATCCTTGCGCGATCCCTCATCCGGTTTTTTCGGGACACGGAAGGAGGCCAGGATCCAATCCGCGCTGAGGTACACCACGAAGGCCAAGGCCAGAACGCCGAAAACCTTTACGAAAACAGGCGCTTTGAACAGGTACTCGAAAAAGAGCACCAACGAACCGCCGATCACAATAGAGCCGATCAGCACGCGGAAAACCTGTTTCCTGTTCATTGCGGCTTGAGAATGCTTATGGCCTTATCGCCGAACACGTTGTTGGTACCGTAGGGTGAGCCTACGCCGTCCCACTTCTCCCACTTCTTCAATTCGATGTATTCCGGGTTGTTCCGCAAGGTCTGCGATTCCAAGCGGATGGCCTCGGCCTTGTACTTGGCGGTAACCACGGCCGCCGAATCGCCCCGCGCTTTCTCGATCTTCGCATCGGCCAGATAGCGTTCCTCCAAGGCTTTTTCCTTCGCCGTTAGGTTGCGCTGCTTCTGGGTCTCCTTGCGCTGGATCTGGTCCTGTATCTCTTGCGGCAGTACCACGACAATGATCTTCACGTAGTTCAGCGTAAGATAGTTGCCCTTGAACCCCGCCTGTATCTTCTCCTCCATCTCCTGCTCCAGTTCTTCCCGCTTGGTGGAATACACCTCTTCATAGGTGTAGCGGCCAATGATGTCCTTGAACGCGCCGCGGGCGATCTCATCCACAAAATTCACGTACTCCTCGCGGAACTGCAGGTGCAGCCGTGCTACTTCCGTGGGTATGATGTTGTAGTTGATCGCCACTGAGAGGTCGATGTCCATGCCGCTCTTGTCCAGGAATTTCTGTTCGTACTCATTGCTCTTCCGGAACACATCATACACGATCATCTTGTTCCACGGCAGCATGAAATAGGTGCCCTCATTGTACACCCGCTCCGGATCGATCGACGGATGCTGGAAAGGCTTGTACATGAAGCCCCGTTCCCCCGGCTTAATGGTGGTCCACGAGTTGAATAGGATGATGAGCGCGAACAGGCCAATGATGCTGGCCCCGATAAGCTTGATCTTCGATTTCTGTTCCATGGGCAGGATCCGGATGCGGCGGGTTGAACATGCTTCGTTTTACATGCCGGGCCAAGGTAACGCGGCCAAACGCGGCAAGCCGCAGCGCAAGTGTTGAGTTGTATTTTCCGGATCGGTCCTTGCCCAAGCTGGCCATCGCAGGCTTGCGCATGCGCGACATCCTCGGGTACACGGTCCTCACCTTCACATGCTCAGGGATGGTCATGGCCCTGGTGTTGTGGTGGGCTTCATGGTAGCCATGGCGCGGCGCATAGTCTACCGCCCTTCCAGCACCCGGATCCGCTCCTTCAGCTCTTCGATCTGCGCCTGCTGTTCCTGCACGGCCTTCACCAAGGGAACCACGAAGGAAGCATACCCAAGGGTGTAGTAATCCTGTTCGGTGGCGGGGTGGTGCACCCCGTCGAAATTGTAATGTATCTCCCGGGCCGCCGCCTCCACCTCTTGCGCCACGAAGCCGGTGAGCACCTGTTGCTCCACTTCGCGCAACCGATCGAAGTAAAGCTTGCGCGCCGGGCCGTCGGGCAGGGTATCCATACGTGCCGTAATTCCGAGGAAGCGGTTCACCCCTTCCACATCCAGGTGGTAGGTTACCGGGCGCAGACGGGTGATGAAGTCCAGGCCCGGCACGTCCGCCTTCACGTTCCGCTTGAAACGGCCATCGCTCAGGTTTTGCCAATTGCCATAGCCGCCGGTGAGGTTATTGTTGCCAGTTGTGCCCAAGGTGATGCGGTTATTCGCGGCACAAATGGCATTGGCGCCAATGGCGGTGGTGTAGCTCAGGCTGCCGTTGGCACCGGCTCCGTACCCCAAGGCGGTATTATATGAACCAGTTTGAATATTGATCTGTGCCCAAGAGCCAACCGCCGTATTATAACTGCCCGTCGCATTATCTCTCAGGGTGCTGGCACCCATTGCAGTATTCCAATAACCGTTTGCATTGCTTCGAAGGGCTAAGCTGCCCACCCCCGTGTTGCTGTAGCCCGTATTGAAGGTTAGTGCCCATTTGCCGACCGCAGTATTGTCGGACATCGACGTGTTGCTCATCAATGCTTCCGCGCCAACGGCCGTGTTACCCGAACCTGTCGTGTTGTCCCGTAGGGCTTGGGACCCGGCGGCGGTATTCCAACTTCCAGTGGTGTTGCCCATAGGGATGACGTGCCTACTGCCGCGTTGTCCGCCCCAGTAGTATTGTTCATCAGCGCCTGTGAACCGGCGGCCGTGTTGGAGTACCCGGTGGTGTTGGCGTAAAGAGCCGTACGGCCCATTGCGGCATTGTGCGTGCCCGTGGTGTTTTTGCGCAGCGCATCGGACCCCAAGGCCGTATTGTTCGCACCCGAGGTGTTGGAGCGCAGCGCAGCACTGCCCACGGCCGTGTTGAAGGAACTGGTGTTGGCGTAGAGCGCACTATCCCCGGCTGCAGTGTTCTTTTGGCCTGTGGCGTTGGCGTACAGTGCGGCCTTGCCCATGGCATTGTTGCCCCCATCAGTGGTGTTGGAACGCAGCGCCGAGCTGCCCACGGCATTGTTGTCGCTGCCGGTGAAGTTCCAATAGAGCGCGGCCCAGCCCATGGCCACGTTATGGTTGCCCTGGGTATTCGCCTGAAGGGCCGCCCCGCCGGCCGCTGTGTTACCCTCCCCTGTTGTATTACTCGTCAGGGCCTGCGATCCGGAGGCCGTATTCCAGCTTCCCGTGGTATTCTTCAATAGCGCGGATGTTCCGATCGCGACATTGTCCGCCCCGATGGTGTTGCTCATCAGCGCCTGCGAACCGGCGGCCGTGTTGGAGTACCCGGTGGTGTTGGCGTAAAGAGCCGTACGGCCCATTGCGGCATTGTGCGTGCCCGTGGTGTTTTTGCGCAGCGCATCGGACCCCAAGGCCGTATTGTTCGCACCCGAGGTGTTGGAGCGCAGCGCAGCACTGCCCACGGCCGTGTTGAAGGAACTGGTGTTGGCGTAGAGCGCACTATCCCCGGCTGCAGTGTTTTTTTGGCCCGTGGCGTTGGAGTACAGTACGGCCTTGCCCATGGCGTTGTTGCCCGCACCAGTGGTGTTGGAACGCAGCGCCGAGCTGCCCACGGCATTGTTGCCGGAGCTTGTGGTGTTGGAGTACAGCGCATTGGCGCCGGTGGCGGTGTTCTCCTCCCCGGTGGTGTTGGAACGCATGGCGGAGCGCCCCATGGCCGTGTTGTTGAACCCCGTGGTATTCGACCACAGCGCCTCCACGCCGGTCGCTGCATTGTCCATGCCGGTGGTGTTGAAATAAAGGGCCTTGCTTCCATTGGCCACATTGTTCGAACCCGTGGTATTCTCCCTCAACGTTCCGTAGCCGATGCCCGTGTTGTGGCTCCCCGTGGTATTGCTCGACAGCGCACGAAAACCCCAAGCACTGTTCTGCCCGCCGGTGGTGTTGGTGTACAGCGCCTTCATGCCCGACCCGGTGTTTTCAATGCCCGTGGTATTGGAATAAAGCGCCTGGTTTCCCACGGCCACGTTCCGTGCCCCCGTGGTGTTATTGCGCAGCGCATCGGCGCCCATGGCCGTATTGTCCGGGCCCGAAGTGTCGGAGCGCAGCGCGGCGCTGCCCACGGCCGTGTTGAAGGAACTGGTGTTGGCGTAGAGCGCACTATCTCCGGCTGCAGTGTTCTTTTGGCCTGTGCTGTTGGAGTAGAGCGCTGAAAAGCCTACGGCCACATTGCCGGTGCCCACGGTGTTGGTGTGCAGGGCCTGCGCCCCGGTGGCCACGTTCCTTGCGCCTGCGGTATTGGCCGCCAAGGCATTGGTACCCATGGCCGCATTGTTGGAGCCCGAGGTGATGGCCGCCAAGCTGCGGTAGCCCCACGAGCTGTTGCCATTCACGGAAGGCTCCACCCCACCGGCCGGCTCCCCGTTCACGCGCACGCGCAAGGCCGCATTGTCCGTGGCGCCAATGAAGTTTACGGCCGGATCGGTGCCGGCATTGCCCGCGGTGCGCCCGTACCGGCCGGTGCCGCCGTCCAGCAGTCCAACCCATCGGCCCAGCGAGGTGCTGTAATAGTAATAGCCGGGCACCACATTGTTGGGAGCAGTGCCGGCCGTGGCCGTGTTGTACACCAGCAAGGAGTTGTCCACTGGCCCAGCGATGGGCGCGGTGCTGTTGGCCGCCACGAGCGCCACGCGCGGGATCAGCAGGCCACGGTTGGGGGCATCGATGTCCAACATGGCGCTGCCCGCAGGAGTGGCCCCGGTGGTGTTGATGCCAATGTTCTGCGCACGGGCCACGGTTACGGACAAACAAAAGATCAACAGATGTGCCCGAGCTTCATCTGGTTCGCGGAATTGAAGGTTAATGCGTGGTACCGGCCCTGCAACGCAGTTGTGCCGGGGGCAAAGGATGCACACGCGCCTAACCCGGGAACAGGTGTTTTCACCTGTTTTTCATTGCGGGGACCAAGGCCGCACCACGGAAAGCCGATGCACACCCAAC
Organism: Cryomorphaceae bacterium; assembly: GCA_044463585.1. Taxonomy (GTDB): domain Bacteria; phylum Bacteroidota; class Bacteroidia; order Flavobacteriales_F; family PHOS-HE28; genus PHOS-HE28. The sequence continues at coordinate 5,876 of JBIQMI010000099.1, read as the reverse complement.
AAGCGCCCCGGACCGTTACCCGCCCCATGGATGTTCATCACACAACGCTAAAGTGCTTGGATCGCCACCGCCATTCCGTCCACAACGTCCCGCCGCTACTGGACTTTTTGACATCCGAGAACCACGCGCAACTGCCAGTTGTTCCGTTATCGCTTCGCGGTGCGCGGGTTGTTAATGCGCCGCCGAATGCAGTTAGTTGTTGGTTGCCGGCTGCTGGTTTTCAGGAACAACGCATCACGCACCAACAACGCCAACAAAACAACAGACAACTGACCCCTATATGGACCTGAACAAATTCACCATACGATCGCAACAGGCCGTGCAACAGGCCCAAACCATTGCTACCGGCCTTGGCCAGCAACAGGTTGAAACCGGGCACCTGCTGAAGGGGTTGCTGGAAGTGGACCCGGACGTCACCCCTTTTCTGTTGAAGAAACTCGACGTGAACACGCCCTTGCTGCAGCAAGCTCTTGACCGCATTGTGAGCGGCTACCCCAAGGTACAGGGCGGTGACATGATGATCAGCCGCGGCACCGCACAAGTGCTTAACAATGCGCTGGCCTCCCTGAAGGAATTCGGCGACGAGTTCGCCAGCGTGGAGCATTTGCTGCTTGGCCTCGTGGAGGGCACGGACAATGTGGCCCAGCTGTTGAAGGACGGCGGCATGAACCGCAAGGACCTGGTGGCCGCCATCAAAGAGTTGCGCAAGGGCAACAAGGTCACCAGCCAAAGCCAGGAGGAAACGTACAACGCCCTGAACAAATACGCGAAAAACCTCAACCAGCTGGCCAAGCAGAACAAGCTGGACCCGGTGATCGGCCGCGACGAGGAGATCCGGCGCGTGCTGCAGATCCTGAGCAGGCGCACCAAGAACAACCCGATCCTGATCGGCGAGCCCGGGGTGGGCAAGACCGCCATTGCCGAAGGCATTGCCCAGCGCATAGTAAGCGGCGACGTGCCCGACGACCTCAAGAACAAGCAGGTCTTCAGCCTGGACATGGGTGCGCTGATCGCGGGCGCCAAGTACAAGGGCGAATTTGAGGAGCGCCTGAAAGCAGTGGTGAAGGAAGTGATCGATGGCGAAGGCCGCATCATCCTGTTCATCGACGAGATCCACACCCTGGTCGGTGCCGGCGGCGGCGAGGGTGCCATGGATGCCGCCAACATCCTCAAACCCGCATTGGCCCGCGGCGAATTGCGCGCCATTGGTGCCACCACCCTCAACGAATACCAGAAATACTTTGAAAAGGACAAGGCGCTGGAGCGCCGTTTCCAGAAAGTGATGGTGGAAGAGCCCGGCCGCGAGGATGCCATCAGCATTCTGCGCGGGCTGAAGGAAAAATACGAGAACCACCACAAGGTGCTCATCAAGGATGCCGCCATCATTGCCGCGGTGGACCTCAGCACGCGCTACATCAGCGACCGCCAATTGCCCGACAAGGCCATCGACCTGATCGATGAGGCCGCCAGCAGGCTGCGCATGGAGATCAACTCCAAGCCCGAGGAACTCGATGAGGTGGACCGCCGCGTGATGCAGCTCGAGATCGAGCGTGAGGCCATCAAGCGCGAGGGCGACGAAACAAAGCTCGAGGAACTGAACCGGGACCTGGCCGAGTTGTACAACCGGCGCGATGCGCTAAAGGCCCGCTGGGAGAACGAGCGCGGCCTGGTGGAGCGGATGAACGAGGCCAAGGACCGCCTTGAGCAGCTGAAGTTCGAGGCAGTGCAGGCCGAGCGCGACGGCGACTATGGCAAGGTGGCCGAAATACGCTACGGGCGCATCAAGGAAACCGAGGACCAGCTCGAAAAAGCCAAGGAAGAACTGGCCAAGGTGCAGGAATCCTCCAAGATGATCAAGGAGGAAGTGGATGTGGACGAGATCGCCGCGGTGGTAAGCCGCTGGACCGGCATACCCGTGACCCGCATGCTGGAAACCGAGCGCATGAAGCTCCTTACCCTGGAGGAAGAACTGCACAAACGCGTGGTGGGCCAGGATGAGGCCGTGCGCGCCGTGGCCGACGCCGTGCGCCGCAGCCGCGCCGGCATGGGCGATGAAAAGCGGCCCATCGGCTCGTTCATCTTCCTGGGCACGACCGGCGTGGGCAAGACCGAACTCGCCAAGGCCCTCAGCGAGGTGCTCTTCAACGACGAGCATGCCATGACCCGCATCGACATGAGCGAGTACCAGGAGCGCCACAGCGCCAGCCGCCTCATTGGTGCGCCGCCGGGCTACATCGGCTACGATGAAGGTGGCCAACTTACCGAGGCCGTGCGCAGGAAGCCTTATAGCGTGGTGCTGCTCGACGAGATCGAAAAGGCACACCCCGATGTGTGGAACATCCTGCTGCAAGTGTTGGACGATGGCCGGCTCACGGACAACAAGGGCCGTACGGTGAACTTCAAGAACACCATCATCATCATGACCAGCAACATCGGGTCGGACATCATCCAGGAAAACTATGTGAACATCAACGAGCGCAACCACGACGAAGTGCTGGATCGCACACGCGACCAAGTGATGGAACGGTTGAAACAAAGCGTGCGCCCCGAGTTCCTCAACCGCGTGGACGAGGTGATCATGTTCGAGCCGCTCAGCCGTGCGAATGTGCGCGAGATCGTGAAGCTGCAATTGGATGCATTGATGAAAAAACTCGCCGAGCGCGACATCCTGCTCACCCCCAGCAAGGAACTGGTGGACCATATCGCCGATGTGGGCTACGACCCCCAATTCGGTGCCCGGCCGATCAAGCGCATGATCCAAAAAGAGCTGCTGAACGAACTTAGCCGCTGGATCATCCAAGGCAAGGTGGACACCAACACGCCCATGGTGATCGACATCTTCGACGGCCAGATCGTGTTCCGGAAGCCGTTGGCCGGCGAGGCCATGGACAATGGCATGGAAAAGGCCACAGGCAAGGGGAAGAAGGCGGAGGTGTAAGTTGTTCGTTGTTGATTGTTGGTGGCTGGCTAACAGATGGCCAGCCCTCAACGCTTGCAGGCACAACCTGCCGATTGCATCAACCCAGGTAATGACTTGGTTGCAGCATTGCCTACCCGAGCGAAAGAGGAAATCCTCCCGTGTCGGCCATCGGCAATCTGCCACTAATATGCATTCGCAACTTGCTGATTATCATTGACATGCAAGTCAGTGTTCGATTAAGATGATTGCAATCAGCTTAATCTGCATTTTAGCGATTGGTTAACCTGATCGTCTGTTCAATCCAGACCCGTTTTTATGCGTCCGGAGCACCTTACGCGCCAGAACATCGGCCATCCGCCACTGACCTGACATACCGCAGCTCAACGCCCTGCACCAGTCGCGTAAGCGACATGGTCCGGTTCACCACCGCCAAAGGCACTTTCACGCGCTTTGCGAAGTAGGGCAGCCAATAGGTTTTCCGTTCACCAGATCGGTTGGCTGGCGCTGCTGAACGGCCAAAGCCCATAACGAGGATGGCGTTTCACGGAAGAGCTTCAACGAGCCCGGCTGACGATCGTGGGATCGATCGTGCAAAACCCATGTTGGGCCACCGCTGCACGCATGGTGCTGCCGGGTAGTTTGCGATCGCATCCAAACACGTTCCCACGATGAATTTCACCGCACAGTTGGACGAGCTGCTTGTGGCCTTGCGGCATACACGATCGCGGCTGCTGGCGCCCTTGGACCATCAGCACGTGCTGTTGCCCAATGATCCCGAGATCTTTGTGGAGGATGTGCTGCATTACGTGATGGATGAACTGAAGGTGGACCTGCACTTCATAGGGCATCATCTGGAGGAAGTGACCGGCTGGAAGGATCCCGTGAGCCATTACCCCCGCTACGGCCTGCGCCTGCAGGGTGGCCAGATGCTCGACCTGCTCTTTAGCGGCCGGTACCCTGAGAGCTTGTTCCTGCACATCAGCCGTGTGCGGCCGGGCAACCAGTTCAGCGATGCCCGGGCCGTGCAGGTGCCGTTGCTGGTGAGCAACGACCCCAATGCCCTGCTCTATTCCATCGTTGGCGGCATCCGCGAATTCATCAAGGCGTGATCGCGCCGCGAACCGCACCCTTGGCCGGTTGTTGCCTTGAACATCGCACCAGGCCATGAAGACCGTTTACCTAGTGCGCCATGCACAAAGTCCCCAGGCACCGCCCGGCACCCGCGACCTTGACCGCCCTTTGGGGGCACAGGGGCTGGCCGATGCCGCTTCAATGGCCCGCCGGTTGATCGAACGCGGCAACAGCGTGCAACAGGTCATATGCAGCCCGGCCGCCCGCACGCTGGCCACCGCACGCTTGCTTGCGCAGGCCGCGCCAACGGTCAGGATCACGGAGGATGCCCGCATCTATCATGCCGGTACGGCCGGGCTGGCCGCAGTGATCGCAGGCTGGGCCGACACGGTGGACAGCGTGATGCTGGTGGGCCACAATCCCGCGATAAGCAATCTCGCCGAATACCTCACCGGCGACGGTCCGGGCCATTTCGAGCCATGCACCGTGGCCTGCATCAACCTGCCGATCGATCGTTGGAGCGAAGTATCGAAGGGCACCGGCTTGCTGGCCTGGTGGGATGCGCCCGACCGCGGCTGACTTGCCCCGGCCGCGTTAGGCCGGCACCACCCAACCGTGGGTATCCGCAACGCGGCCGCGACGGATATCGTCCAATTTCTTGCCCAGCACTTTCACCGGGCTATCGGCGGCAAGTTCGGGCAGCTTGTGATCGGTGCCGTCATGGCCGATCACGCTGATCGGTGCGATGGTGGCGGCGGTGCCGGCCCCAAATGCCGCGGTCACCTTGCCATTCTTCAACCCGGCCACTACTTCCTCCACGGTCACCTTGCGCTCCTGGGTGGGCATGTTCATTTCACGGGCCAGCTTCAGGATGCTGTCACGCGTGATCCCCGGCAGGATGGTGCCATCGAGGCTGGGTGTTACCAACACGCCATCGATGATGAAGAATACGTTCATGGTGCCGCTTTCCTCGATGTATTTGTGCTCCATGGCATCCGTCCAGATCTGCTGGTGGTAGCCCTCATTCTGCCTGAGCTTGGTGGGGAAAAGCCCGCCGGCATAATTGCCTCCGCACTTCACCTCGCCCGTGCCGCCAGGGAAGGCACGGCTGTATTTCATTTCAAGGTAAACCCGCAACGGCTCCTGGTAATAGGCCCGCACGGGCGACATGAAGATCATGAAGCGATAACCCTCGCTCGGCTTCACCCCGATGTACTCATCGCTGGCGAACATGAACGGGCGGATATAGAGCGCCGCATCATCGCCCTTGGGCAGCCACGCCGCATCCAGGCGCACGAGCTCTTTCAGCCCCTCGAGAAAAACCGCTTCGGGCAGCGCGGGCATGCACATCCGGTGGGCACTGCGGTTCATGCGGGCTATGTTCGCCCCGGGGCGGAACAGCGCCACTTCGCCCCCTTCGGTGCGGTAGGCCTTCATGCCTTCGAATATGGTTTGTGCATAGTGCAGCACCAGCGTGGCCGGGCTCAGCTCAAGGTCGGCATAAGGAACGATCTGTGGCCGGACCCACGCACCATCCGCATAGTCCATAACGAACATATGGTCGGTAAAGACCCGCCCGAACTTCAGATTGTCCAGGTCGGTTTCCTCCAGCCGGGACTTTTCTACCTTATTGATATCGATTTCTGGTGCGGTACTGATCATAGCCTTTCGGTTTGGCCCAAAGGTAACCGCACCATCCGCACGGGCCATACCACGCGGGCCTTATCCTTGTAGCCCCGCCATGCGCGACATACACGAGGTACTACGGAACACTTGGGGCTACACCTCCTTCCGCCCATTGCAGGAAGATGTGGTGCGGTCGGTGCTTTCGGGTACCGATACCTTGGCGCTGCTGCCCACGGGCGGCGGCAAAAGCCTTTGCTTC
>JBIQMI010000098.1:0-11380 GCA_044463585.1 Cryomorphaceae bacterium | reverse complement strand
TGGGCGGTGCGGCATCTACAGTTTGATGCTGAGGATGGGGAAGGTGGTGCGGTTCACGATGTCCTCGGTCACGCTGCCGTTCACCACATGCAAAAAGCCTTTGCGCCCATGCGTGGCCATGGCGATCAGGTCGGCATCGATGCCGCGGGCGAAATTGAGTATCCCCTCCTCAATGCTGAGGTCGTTGTAGATGGTGGTGCTGAACTTGCGCAGGTCGTGGCGCTGCAGGAAACGGTCGATCGCCTGGTACGTATCGGCGCTGCGCTGGAATCCGCCGGGTGTGTTCACCTTCAACAGGTGCACCTTCGGGTCGAACAGGTCGAGCACGGGCCTGAACGCATCGAATTTCTCGATGTCGCGAGGGCTGAAGTTGGAGGCGAACACCATGTCCTTCACGTCGAAATCCTCGGCGCTGTGCTTGATCACCAGAATGGGCATGGGCGCGATGCGCACCACGCGCTGGGTGTTGGAGCCCACCATGCCGCCCAGGCCGCGCGCACCATTGCTGCCCATTACCACAAGGTCCATGCTGCGCAACTGCTGGTTGCGGAACATCTCGGTGATGCCGAACTGGCGCAGCATGAACCGCTTGATGGGCACGCCGCGCAGGAAAGGCATGGAGGGCACGTCGTCCAACCGCTGTTCGATCTCCTCCCGCTTGCGGTGATTGCTGCTGTGGAAATCGGTCATGTCCTCGTACACATGCACCAAGTGGAGCGTGGCCCCACTGAGGCGGCACAGCTTGGCGGCCACGCGCAGTGCATCCGTGGCACAATCGGAAAAATCGTACGGGACGAGGATGTTCTTGATGGGCATGGTGGTGGCTTTTGGACCGGCATGAAATTAAGCGCCGCGGCCCAATGCTGCAACAAGCCCCGTTGGGCAAAGAAAGCGGCTGCGGCCGGTGTACTTTAGCACCGCGATGCCTGTTTTCCATCAAGCGGCAACAGAAAAAACACCCGAGGTCACATTCGACACGGACCAGCAGCAGCTGCGCTTGGCGGGCTGCTCGATACACGAGAATGCGGAGGTGTTCTTCACCCCGTTGATGACCAAGGCCGCCCAATACGCCAAGCAGTGCGCCGGGCATACGGTGATCGAAGTGGAATTGGAGTATTTCAATTCAAGCAGTTCGAAATACCTATTGGACCTGTTCCGGGTGTTCGACGAGATCCAATTGCAAGGGCATGGCACCGTGGAACTGCGCTGGATGCATGCCCCTGATGACCTGGACATGGAGGAGGCCGGGCGCGATTACGCCATATTGTTGGACATGCCCGTGCACTTGGTCAGCGCTCCGCCGCGGTGAACCGCGCCTGCCATTCCCGTTCCGGGATCGGGCGGCCGTCCTTGAAATAGAACGTCTGCCCCCATGGGTGGGCCACCTTTTTGTAGACTACTTGCCGCCCCTCGTCCACGGCCAGCCGTTCGGTGACCACGGCACCGGCCTCCATGTACACGCGGTGTTCCTCCATAAGCGGGGGCTGCTCCCCGGCCTTTGGGGCCGGCGCGGCCAACGTAGGCTCCTCCCGCGATGGTTCCGGTTGTGCCCTGCGCCCGGCCGGTGGGGCAATGCTTGGTACGGGGCCGGGCGCTGCCCCGGGCGCGGCTGGTGCGGCCGGCGGTGATTGGCCGGGGACCGAGCCCTGTGCGGGACTATGCGCCGGCTGCGCTGGCGCATCGCCAGGTTTGGCCATGTCGCGCTTGCGGATCAACGCCTGAAGGTCTTCGATCTTCACCTTGGGATACACGTTGTAGGGCCTCAATTCCCGCGCAGCGGTATAGGCCTCCAGCGCTTCCTCGTACCGCTGTGCACGGAATTCATCGTCGCCTTTTTCCATTAGGCGCTGGTAAGCGGTGTCCTGCGCGGCGTCGGCCGTTTCTTTTTCCGCAATGCGGGTGCGTTCCTTGGCCGAAAGCCGATCGAAGCCGCTGGCGAGCGGTTTGCGCCCCTGCCCAGTGCCTTCAGCGGCCATGGCCAACATGGCCACGACCAGGACAGCACGAACCAGAATGGATCCGGGGTTGTTCATCACAGGATGTTCGGCCCGCAAAGGTGCATTTTTAACGCCGTTGATACGAATAGGGACCAGAAGCGTTGTGCAAGCCTGGCGTTGTCGCATTTTTGTGCCCGGTCCCAGCAATGACCACCCAATAAACCGATGAAGAAACTGATCAATGCCTGCATGGCCGCAGCGGTTGTGCTTTCGGCCTGTCAGAACGACCCCACCGCAAGCGAGCAGTACAAGCAGCTCGAACAAACGAACAAGGTGGTATCCGAGGAGAGTACCTTGAAGGACAGCACGATCAACGAGATGTTCGGCGCTTTCAACCGGATCAGTGAGAATTTGCGCTTGATCCGTGAGAAGCAGGGCCTGATCAGTGCGAGCAAGGCAAACGTGGAAAAGGGCGGCACCATGGAGGAGGGGATCGTGGCGGACCTGCGCGCCATCGATTCCTTGCTGAATGCGAACAAGGCCATTGTGGCGCGGATGAAGAAGAGTGCCTCGGCAAGTGACGTGAAACTGTCCGAGCTGGCCAAAACGATCGCCGGGCTGGAACAGAACATGCGCGACAAGGATGCCGAGATCGGCTCCATCAAGGAACAGCTCGCCAGCAGCAACGCCTCCTTGGCCAGCATGATCCAGATGTACCAGGACAAGGAGCAGCAGGCCAATTTGCAGCAGGAGGAACTGAACACCGCTTGGTACTGCACCGGCAGCCAGAAGGAGCTGCGCGATAACAACATCCTTACAAAGGAGGGAGGTGTGATCGGGATCGGCAGTGTGAGCAAACTGCGCACCTCCGACCTGAACCGTGATTATTTCAAGGAGATCGATATCACGAAGACAACAAGCATTCCCTTGGACGCGAAACGGGCCAAAGTGGTGACCACGCACCCCGCCGGCAGCTTCGAACTGAGCGGCACCAAGGACCACGTGGACAAGCTGGTGATCAAGGACCCCACGGCTTTTTGGAGCGTTTCCAAGTACTTGGTGGTGGAGGTGGATTGACACCGGCCGGTAGGTGATGGACAAAAAAGAAGGGCCGCGATCGCGGCCCTTCGTCGTTGCTGTCAAAATGGATTATTCCACCGTCTTTGCCCGCAGTTCCTGCTTCTTGGTGGCGTTGTCCCCGGATTTCACCTTGGTGGCCTTGTCGGCTTTCTTGCCGGAGCAGCATCCCTTGCCTTCCTCCTTGACGCAGGATTCAAGCTTCCCGGAGGCGATCAGTTCCTTCATGCGCACCTGCTGCTTTTCGTCGAGCATTTCAGTGATCGACGCGTAGGTGGCCTCATCGGCCTTTTTGGCCTTGGCGTCCATCATTTCGCAATGGCCGCGCATACCCACCAGGTTCTCTTCGTTTTTCAGCAGCATATCATGCACTTTGGCAGACTGCTCCTCATTAAGGGCCAGTTCCTTGGTCATCAGCTCGGCGCGGGCCTTGGCCATGTTGGCGCAGGATTTGGCCGCGTCCTTGTCGCTCTGTGCGCTTGCCGTGCAAGCGATCCCCAGCAGCAGGGCCGCTGTAAAAAGTTTGATCGTCCTCATGGGCGTTTTGTTGTTTTGGTGCCACGAATATAGGCGGAAGCGCAGTGCCAAATTCCGGGCCATGATCTGGACATGACGGTGGGATTGGGCTTTTTTTGGTCAACCCCCGCTTTTTGCACCACGCACCATGCGCTCGATGGCATCCCACATGCCGGGCTCCACGGCCTCGAGCATGTTGAACTGGCCGGCGCCTTTCAGCCATTCGCCACCGTCGATGGTGATCACTTCGCCATTGACAAAGGCGCTGTACGGCGATAGCAGGTAGCTGGCCAGGTCCGCCAGTTCATGGTGTTCGCCGGTACGCCCCAGGGGCACCCGTTTGGCCATGTCGAATTGGGCCGCCATGTCACCGGGCAACAGGCGCTGCCAAGCTCCGGGCGTGGGGAAGGGGCCGGGCGCAATGGCGTTGGTACGGATACCGTACTTGGCCCATTCCACGGCAAGCGAGCGGGTTAGGGCCAGAACGCCGGCCTTGGCGCAGGCGCTGGGCACCACATAGGCGCTCCCGGTCCAGGCGTAGGTGGTGGTGATGTTCAGTACGGACCTGTTCCTTTCGCCCTTGGCGATCCAGTGCTTCCCGAAGGCGAGGGTGCAGTTGACCGTGCCCATGAGCACGATGTCGATGATGGTCTCGAATGCCTTGCTGCTCAGGCGCTCGGTGGGGCTGATGAAGTTGCCTGCGGCGTTGTTCACCAGGCCGTGCACCGTACCGAAAGTGCCGGTCACCTGTTCCAGGAGCTGGTCTACATCCTGCCAACGCCGCACATCGCAGGCCACCGGCAGTACGGTGCCCCCGGTGGCCTGGCGCAGTTCCTCGGCGGTGCGCTCCAGCACCGGCAGCTTGCGGCTGGTGATGCACACCTTGGCGCCCAGGCGAAGAAAGGTTTCGGCCATGCCGCGTCCGAGGCCGGTGCCTCCGCCTGTCACCACGATCACATTGTCCTTCAGTGCGCCTTCGCGCAGCATGCTTGTGTGTTTTTCCATCATTCAGGTGCATTGGAGCGGATGCCCTTGTGCTCCGTGGGGCGGTCCAGTGTGGTTTTCGGGGCCTGCACGGGCGGGGCTGCCCCACATGCTTCCTTCATGCGGTCCTCCACTTCCGGCCCGAATTGCGCGGTGAAGCCTTTGTCCAATGCCTGTCTGAAATACGTGCAGGCCTTGGTGGTGTCGCCTGTTTCCAGGGCAATGGTGCCGAGGTTGCGGTAGATGTACGGGTTGTTCGGTTTGCGCTTGCGCGCCTGTGCTATGTCGCGCAGCCCCTTGGCCGTTTCGCCCAGCTTGTACAGGCTCCAACCCCGGTTGTTGAAGGCGTAGCTGTAATTGGGGTTCAGCTTCACCGCTTTGTTGTAATCGGCCAAGGCTTGTGCATGCTGCCCCTGAAGTGCATGCAGGTAATAGCCCCGGCTGTTGTAGTTCACCGGATCGGTGGGCCCCATTTGCACGGCCAGGTCCAATTCTTGCCGGGCCACGGCGGTATCGCCCAGGGCTGCGGCTATTTCGCCTTTCACGCGGTGCAATTTGGTCGTGGCGGGATCATTTGGCGCGAACGGTTGCAGCGCCTGCCCGATCTCGGCCAAGGCTGCCATGGGGTTCCCGCGTTGCTGTTCCACCAAGGCCAGCCGGTAGCGGACTTCGGTGCTTGGGGCCAATTGCAGTAAGGCACGCAGGTGGCCTGCCGCGCTGTCCAACTGCCCCAGCCCCTGTTCGGCCAAGGCCAATTGCATCAGGCCGTCCACATTGCCGGCCGGTTGCTGTTGCAGCGAGCGGCGTGCATCCTGGGCCGCCTGTGCATGCTCGCTGATCTGGTTGTACGCCTCGGCCCGCAACGCCCGGCTGGCGGCATTGTCGCTTTTGGCCAGCAGGGCTTGTGCATTGCGCAGGGCAGCATAGGCCTTCCCCTTGTCCAATTGGGCGCGCACCTTGCGCTCAAGTTTAGGTGTGCCGGCCTGTGCGGCGAGCAATAGCGGGCACAAGGCAAGCAGTAAGGCGGTCATGCGGCGCATGGCGCGAAAGTACGGGTGCGGGCCGGCAGCCCCCGGTGCCCGGCGTGGCTACCTTCACGCCATGCGCATGGAGTATCCGGTAAAGCTGCTGGTGGCCTGGGGCGAGGCCATTGGGGGCCATGCCGGTATACGCGATTGGCTGATGCGCCATGGTTATCCCGAGCTGGGCGTGTTCGTGTTCGCCCTGTACCTGAAGGCCGATGCCCGCAAGTGGTTGATGGATAACGGTTTTCCGCACCTGATGGCGGTGATCAGGGGCATAGAGGGGGATGATAGCGCGTTGGAATGGCTGGAGACCCACGGCATGCTGCCCCTGCGCAAGATGGCGGAGGCGGGCGGCGACGATGCCTCGTTCCAATGGCTGCTGCGCGAAGGGCATCGCGAATTGGCCATGCTGGGATTGAAGATGTGGCGTGTGAAGATGGAGATCGAGGACGATCACCAGGATCCGCACAAGTACCCGCGGGAGTAGGGGCGGTGGCTCAGTGGTCGATGCGCTCCACGCGTTTCACCTCGGGCACGCTGCGCAGTTTTTCCACCAGGCTGTGCAGGTGGTCGGCATTGTGCACGTAGGCCATCACCTTGCCCTCGAAAATGCCGTCCTTGCTTTCGAAGCTGATGCTGCGCATGTTCACGTTGTTCTCGTGGCTGATGATGGTGGTGATGCGGTTCACCAGGCCCACTGCATCGATGCCGCTGAACTGTATGCCCGCCAGGAATTCCACGCTGTCCTTGCCTTTCCAGCGCGCCTTCACGATGCGCATGGCGAAGTTGCTCATCAGTTGCACGGCGTTGGGGCAGTTCACGCGATGGATGCGGATGCCCTCGTTGGGGGTGATGAAGCCGAACACGTCGTCGCCGGGTATGGGGTGGCAGCAGGGCGAAAGCTTATAGTCCATCCGCTGCACTTCGTCGCCTATGGTGAACGTGTTGCCGCTTGTTCCCCGGATCTCGGACACGATATCCTCCAAGGGCCGTTCATCCTTGGCACGCACCCCCTTGGGCAGGTTCAAGCGGCCGTTTTTCACATTGGGCTGCGGCAGCGCGTCCAGGTCGATCCGTTCCTTGGCGATGCGCCAGTACAGGTCGGTGGGCGAGGACGCCAGTAAATGGTCCACCAGTGTGTTCACGTTCTCGTCGTTCACCTTGGCGCCCCATGCGCGCAACTTGCGCTGCACGATTTCTTTCCCCACGATGGCCAATTTGCGCTTTTGCTCGCGCAGTGCCTGTTTGATCTTGTGCCTCGCCCTTGCGGTAACCACCCAGCCCAGCCATTGTTCCTGGGGCTGCTGCTTGCGGCTGGTGATCACCTCCACCTGGTCGCCGTTGCGCAATACCTGGCTCATGGGCACCAGTTTGTGGTTCACCTTGGCCCCAATGCAGTGGCGCCCGATCTGGCTGTGGATGTCGAAGGCGAAGTCCAACGCGGTGGCACCCACGGGCAGGCTGCGCATTTCACCCTTGGGGGTGAAGGCCATGATGACATCGTTGAACAGGTTGAGCTTGAAGTCGTGCACGAAGTCGATCGCATTTGCACCCGGCTCGGTGAGCATTTCGCGGATCTTGTTCAGCATGCCTTCCATGGCCTGCACATGTTCTTCCTCGCCCTTGTAGCGGTAATGCGCCGCCAGGCCCATCTCGGCCACTTGGTCCATGCGGCGGCTGCGGATCTGTACTTCCACCCATTTCCCGCCGGGGCTCATCACGGTGGTATGCAGGCTTTCATAGCCATTTGCCTTTGGCATACTGATCCAATCGCGCAGGCGGTCGGGGCTGGGCTGGTAGTAATCGGTAACGATCGAATACACTTTCCAGCAATCGGCCTTTTCCAGTTCGGGCTTGCTTTCCACAATGATCCGCACGGCGAACAGGTCGTACACCTCCTCGAAGGCGACGTGCTTGGTCTGCATCTTCTGCCAAATGCTGTAGATGCTCTTGGGCCGCCCCTTGATCTCGAATTCGAAATTTTCCTTCTCCAGCGCTTGGCGGATGGGGAGGATGAAGCGGCTGATGAACCTGCGCCTCACGTTCTCGCCCTTCTTCAGGCGCTGCTCAATGTCGTGGTACACTTCAGGTTCCTTGGCCCTGAGCGAAAGGTCCTCCAATTCGCTTTTTATGCTGTACAGGCCCAAGCGATGGGCCAGGGGGGCGTACAGGAAAAGCGTTTCGCTGGCGATCTTCAGCTGCTTCTCTCGCGACATGCTTTCGAGGGTGCGCATGTTGTGCAGCCGGTCGGCAAGCTTGATCAAGATCACGCGTACATCCTGCGCCAAGGTGAGCAACACCTTGCGGAAGTTTTCCGCCTGCATGCTGTCCGTGTGCCAGTTCACCCCGCTGATCTTGGTGAGGCCGTCGATGATGGTGGCCACGGTTTCGCCGAACACGTCGCGCACATCGTCCAAGGTGAGGTCGGTGTCCTCAACGGTGTCGTGCAGCAGGGCGGCCACGATGCTGGTGGTGCCAAGGCCCATTTCCTCGGCGCAGATGCGTGCCACGGCGATGGGGTGGTAGATGTAGGGCTCGCCGCTTTTGCGCCGTTGGTCCTTATGGGCCTCCAAGGCGATGTTGAAGGCCTTGCGCACCAGCCGCATGTCCTCGGTGTTGCGCTCGCCGCGCATGCTGCGCAGCAATCCTCGGTAGCGCCGCAGGATCTGTTCCTTCTCCTCCTCCAGGTCGATCACGGAGGTATTGTCTTCCATGGTGGACATTCCCCAAAAATAAGGATCAGTGCGCTTTAGCTGGCAGGCAGTATCTCGCCACTTACTTCCCCGAAACCAACGCGCAGCCCGTTGCGCCGGGCGTGGCCCCGTATCACCACCGTGTCGCCGTCGTGCAGGAATTTCCGCTCTTGCCCGTCGGCCAGTTTGATCGGCTCGGTGCCGCGCCAGGTGAGCTCCAGCATGCTGCCGAAGCTGTTCTTGTCGGGTCCGCTGATGGTACCGCTGGCCATTACGTCGCCAGCGCGCACATTGCAGCCGTTCACCGTGTGGTGCGCCAGTTGCTGGGCCATGTTCCAATACAGGTACCTGAAGTTGGTGGTGCAGATCACGGTTTCGCGGCCGTTCTTTGGCATCAGGCCGGCCTCAAGCGTTATGTCGTAGCTGCGTTCGCCGGTGGTGCGCAAGTAGGGCAGCGGCCTGGGTTCCTGCACCGGGCCTGCGGTGCGGAAGGGCTCCAATGCGTCCAGGGTCACGATCCAAGGGCTCATGCTGCTGCCGAAATTCTTGCCGAGGAAGGGGCCCAGCGGCACGTATTCCCAGCTCTGGATGTCGCGGGCGCTCCAGTCGTTGAACAGCACCATTCCGAAGATGTAATCCTCCGCCTCATCGGCGTTGATGCGTTGGCCCAAGGGTTTTCCCTCGAAGGTGATGAATGCGGTCTCCAATTCGATGTCGAGCTGTTTGGTGGGGCCGAACACGGGTGGTTGCCCGGGATCCGGGCGCATTTGGCCCATGGGCCGCTGAATGGCCGTGCCGCTTGCAACAATGGACGACGCGCGGCCATGGTAGCCCACCGGAAGGTGCAGCCAGTTGGGCATCAGTGCGTTTTCAGCCCCCCGGAACATGGTGCCCACGTTGGTGGCATGTTCGCGGCTGCTGTAGAAATCGGTGTAGTCGCCGATGGCCACCGGCAAGTGCACGGTAACCTCAGCAATGGGCAGCACGGCCTGCTGCACGGTGGCCGTGCGCTCCTGCAAAAAGGAATTGCCGGCACGGAACAGTTCCATCAACCGCAAGCGGAGGCGTCGCATGCTTTCCTTGCCATGCGCCATCAGTGGGTTGAGCACCGGGGCCGAAAAGGCCTCCCGCGCAATGCCCAGGTCGTTCAACAGGTCGGCGGTGGCCAATGCCTGCAGGCAGATCACTTTTTCGCCGATGCGGGTGCAGGGGCGCGGCGCCTTTCCGTCGCTGCTGCAAATGCCGAAGGGGATGTTTTGGATGGGGAAGTCGCTGTTCGCTTCAACGTCGATCCAGGAGCGCAGTGCGGCGTACTCCTCGAAATTCTGCGGGTCAATCATGCCGCAAAGTTCGGCATCGGTACGGCTATTGGCCGTTCAATCCTTGGCGCGCAAGGCCCAGATCTGTTTGCGGTGGGCCCGCGAAAGCCTCCATGGCAGCTTTTCGTAGCTGGAAGTGTACATGGAGGCGAATTGTTCCACGCTGAAGAAAACCGCTCCGCCGGGCGCTTCCGACCACGAGGCCACGGTGTCCACCGCCAGGCCTTCAGGCAGCGCAACGGCATCATGGTCCTCGGGCACAATGATCATATCCCCTGGTTTCAGCCTATCGCTGCCATCGTAGGTGGGAAGGCCCGCTTGGCCCGCGTACCATTGCATGCCCCAGTGGCCGGTATTCCAAAGGGTACCGGTGGTTTCATGCGCCATTTCGCTGGCGATCACCGGCACCATTCTCCTGTAGAAGTCGGCGTAGTGCTTGTCGGAAATGGTGAGCAACGTGCCGAGCAGCGCCGTGGCCACCACGGCCACGATCTTGGCAGCGGTGCCGGCCTGCCGCAGTGCGGGGGCCCCGATCAGTAACAACGGCGGCACCAGCAACAGCAAATGCCGGGTGGCAATGAAGGGTGAGAACAGGGCAATGAACACGGCCAACGCCGAGGCCCACAGCACCACTACAGCGGATCGGCCGTTGTGGCCCGAGCGCCGGCGATAAAGCATGAAGATGCAAAAGAGCACGAGGTACAAGCCATTCAGGGTGAAGCTAATCCGCAGGAGCTGGTCGGAAGCTGCCTCCGGAATATGGCCGTGCCATACACCCCACGCCCAACAGGCGAAAGCAGTCATGGCCAATAGCCACCACCAGGGCAGCCCGCGCAGCCGCCGGCCGGCAAATGCGGGAAGAAAGACCGGTGTGAACGGCGCCACTGCCCCCAGTGCAGTGAGCATGCCGAGCGATCGGCTGGTAATTCCCATCAGTGTGAGGTCGCCCGAAGGCCGCCCGAATAGGTGCACACCACCATAATCCCAAACATTCCACAGCGACCATGCCGCCAATACGGCCACGGGCACCAAGGCCATGGGCAACCATCGGCGCTGCCCGCGGGCCAATATGGCCAAGGGAAACACCATCAGCAGGGGCAGGGCGGTGTATTTGACCAGCAGCGCCGCGCCCAAGGCCATGGCAGCCCAGAAGTGCCGCCAGCCTTCTGATATGCCCACGGGGGCCAGCAGGAGCCGGTAGTGAAGCAGGATCAAGGCAAGTAGCGGCACATCGGTCATTAAGCCTTGGTTTACCATGAACGCCGGGCAAAAGGCGAACAGGGCGGTAAGCCATAGTGCTTGACCGGGTGCCTTTTCGCGGGCCAGCCTGTGGAAACAGAATACCGCGAGCAAAGTGAACAAGCCCCGCATGGCATGCATGGGCCATTCGGTGTAACCGAACAGTTGTCCGGTAAGGGCCACCAAGTAGAAAAAGCCAGCGGGTTGATTGGCGAAATGGATGGGCTCGGGGGAATTGCCCCAGTTCACCGTGCCGCTCATCGGGTGCAGCGGATCATGCGCGATCCATTGTGCGGCCTTCAGGTGGAATGTGTCATCGATATGGAACGCCTTGTTGAAATCCAGGGCCACAACGGCGAGCGCGATGAGCAGCACGAGCAAAGTGGAATGGCCACGGCGTAACATGAAGTGCAAGGTATTGGTTGGCCGTTGGAAAAGATGCCCGGTGTTGCCAAAGGGCAATTGATGCCCCCACAAATTTCACGAACCGCTCCATGACCGCATTCCCGTATACGATCGGCTACGCGGGACGGAATCGCACCAATTAGAAAAGTGAACCCAACGGAAGTCCGACCCCGTAGCGGGTCGCA
>JBIQMI010000097.1:0-11495 GCA_044463585.1 Cryomorphaceae bacterium | reverse complement strand
GATCGGGAAATCATCCACGCCGTAACTGCGCGGCAGCGGCAACTGCGCTTCCTCTGCATCGCGTACGATGATCAGGCCGGCGGCACCTTTTCCAACCTGTTGCCCGATCAGGTTCATGGTGTGGGGATGGTAAACGTACACGCTCGCCTTGTCCACCACTTGGAATTTCACGTCCCAAGTTGCCCCTGGCTGAATTTCGCGCGGCGGGCTGCCGTCGAACTCCGGCGGCACCTCCATGCCGTTCCAGTGCATGGTGGTGATCTCGCCCAATTGGTTGTGCACCCTGAAATGGGCCGTGTCCCAGCGGTTCAGCACCAACGTGGGCCCCAGATAGGGTGCGTTGATCCCATAGGTGGCGGTGACCTTGCCGGGATAGAACTCCACGGAGGAGGGTGCAACCGTAAGGTCGAAGGTGTCCTGTTCAAGCAGCGGTGGGATCGCCAGCGGATTCTGGCCCATGGCCATTGATGCGCTGCATGCCGCCAGCGCGAGAAGAAAGGGTCGGCGTGGTTCCATCTACAACGGGATTTGGCCCGGAACCTAGGCCATTGAGCGACGCAACAATATGATGTGCGTCATTTATTGGTGGACCGCACCTGCGTTAGGCCGGGCCCAATTCCCCGCAAATGGGCAGGGGCATGCACCGCGCGACCTCATCGGGGCCAATGCCCTGCCCCAACAGGAACATGAGCTTTGTTATGGCCGCCTCGGTGGTAAGGTCCGATCCACTTACCACGCCCATTTGCTCGAGGGCCTCACTGGTCTTGTACCTGCCCTGTTCCACCCTTCCGCCCATGCACTGGGTCACATTCACGAGCACCACCCCTTTATCGCGTGCGGCCTGCAATTGCCCGATGAACCCGGGATCCGTGGGGCCATTGCCGCTGCCGAAGGTTGTGATCACGGCTGCCTTCAGCCCCGGGTCATTGAGCATGGCCGCCATCCATTCGGCGCGGATGCCCGGGAACAGGCGGATCACGCCCACGCCATTGTCCATGGCCTGGTGCAGCTTCAGCGGCCCCGTGCGGGCCGGCAACAACGCCGCTTGATCGTAGCGGATGTGCACCCCGGCTTCCGCCAGTACCGGCCAATTCGGCGAGCGGAATGCCTCGAAGCGTTCGGCGTGCACCTTCACCGTGCGATTGCCCCGGTACAGGCTGTATTCGAAGTACACGGCCACCTCGGCCACCAATGGCCTGCCCTCATCGCTGGCGGCCGCGATCTCAATGGCCGTGAGCAGGTTTTCCTTGCCATCGGTACGGATGGTGCCCAGTGGCAATTGGCTTCCGGTGAGGATCACCGGCTTGGCCAGCCCTTCAAGCAGGAAGCTGAGCGCACTGGCGGTATAGGCCATGGTATCGCTTCCGTGCAGCACCACGAATCCGGCATATTCATCGTAATGCCGGGCAATGATCTGCGCTATGCGCAACCAATGCTCCGGCCGCATATCGCTACTGTCGATCGGCACGCCGAAATGCACGGTCTCCAAGCGCACCCCGATGCGGGCCAGTTCCGGAACTTGCTCCTCCAAATGGTCGAGGTCCATGGCCTGCAGCGCGCCGCTGCGTGCATCGGCCACCATGCCGATCGTACCCCCGGTATAGATCAACAGCACCTTCGGTCCGCTCATTCCTCAAAAAGCCGTTCGGCATTCTCCGTGGTGATCCGCTCCACCTCCTCCAAGGGCAGGCCCACGGCGGCCGCCAATGCTTCTGCGATATACGGGATGTAGCTGCTCTCGTTCCGCTTGCCCCTGTACGGCACCGGCGCCAAGTAGGGTGAATCGGTCTCCAGCACGCAATGCGCCGCCCCAACCTGGGCCATGGTCTCGGCCAAGCCGCTCTTCGGGAAGGTGATCACCCCGCCGATGCCCAGCATGAAGCCGCCCAGTTCGATGATCCGCCGGGCATCGTCGCTGGTGCCCGTGAAACAATGGAACACGCCCATCAGGTCCCCATCGTTCTCCTCCTCCACAATGTCCATCACCTCCTCGAAGCTTTCGCGGCAATGAATGACAATGGGCAGTGCGAATTCCTTGGCCCAGCGCACCTGCTGCCTGAAGGCCTCCTTTTGCTGTTCCACCCAGGTGCGGTCCCAGTGCAGGTCGATGCCGATCTCGCCCACGGCCCAGTAACGACCGGTCCCCAGCAGGCGCTCCACCTCGGCAAGGTCCCGCGAGGGGTCTTCGCCCACCGATGTAGGGTGCAGCCCCATCATGGGGAAACAGACTTCAGGGAATTGCTCGCACATGGCGTGCAAGGCTTCCACGCTGGTGATATCGATGTTGGGCAGGAAGAACTTCCCGACCCCGGCATCAAGCGCCCTCCGCACCATTTCCGGGCGGTCCGGGTCGAATTGCTTGTGGTAGAGATGGGCGTGAGTGTCGATGTACATGTGAATACCCTGTTCCGTTCCGTGCAAAAGTCGGCTTTTCGCGACAAGGTCGCGCATCCGGCGCTATGCCGGGCATAACGGCCAAGTTACCTTCGCGGCCCTTCCATGAAGGTGCTGGTGATCCGCTTCAGCTCCATCGGGGACATCGTGCTCACTTCCCCGGTGATGCGCTGCCTGAAAAAGCAGCTGCCCGATTGCGAGGTCCATTACCTCACCAAGGCGGCATACGCTCCACTGGTGGCGCATTCGCCCTACGTGGACCAATTGCATGTGCTGCACGACCGCTTGGGGCCCGTGGTGCGGGAATTGAGGAAACAGCGCTTCGACCTGGTGATCGACCTGCACCACAACGCGCGCACCCTTCGGGTGAAGGCGGCCTTGGGCGTGCCGTCGCGCAGCTTCGCGAAGCTGAACCGCGAGAAATGGATGCTGGTGAACCTCAAGATGGACCGTCTCCCGCGCATCCACATCGTTGACCGCTACATGCAAACGGTGGCGCACTTGGGCATCACGAATGATGGCCAAGGGCTTGACCTGTTCATTCCCCCGGAAAATGAAGTGGACCTGGAACAACTGCCCCGGCATTTCAGGAATGGCTACACGGCGTTCTGCATTGGCGCCGGGCATATGACCAAGCGCTTACCGGTGCATAAAATGGTGGAGCTGGCCCAAAAGCTCAGTGGGCCCGTGCTGATCGTGGGCGCGCGTGAGGACCAAGAGGCGGCCGCGGCCATCTGCACCGCCATTGGCGGGCGCGCATTCGATGCAACGGGCAAATACGACCTGTTGTCATCCGCCTCATTGATCCGCCAAGCGCGCAGCGTTGTGGCGCACGACAGCGGTGCCATGCACATTGCCTGCGCGTTCCAAAGGCCGGTGGTAAGCGTTTGGGGCAATACCGTGCCCGCATTCGGCATGGGGCCTTATATGCCGCAGCACCCCGGGCGCGCGCACATCAGCGAGGTAACCGGCCTCGATTGCCGGCCCTGCTCGAAGATCGGCTTCGACCGTTGCCCATTGGGGCATTTCCACTGCATGGAATGGCAGGACACTGCGCAGATCGCCGAATGGGCCCGTGCCGGTGATGGTGCCGGTGCCCGGTCAGGGGAAGATCGAGCGTAGTTCCGTGGCCTCGCCGGGCTTCATTTTCCCGGCCAGTATCAACCTCAATTGCCGACGGCGCAACGCCCCGTCGAAGCGCTGTTGTTCCTCATCGGTAACGGGCTCAACCTCTGGCACGGCAATGGGCCTTCCGTTCTTCCCCACGGCCACGAACGTGTATATGGCGCTGTTGCATTTAATGCGCATGCCGGTGGCCTGGTCCTCGGTCCAAACGTCGGCCCATACCTCCATGCTGCTGTTGAAGGCGCGGCTCACATGGGACTTGATGATGACAAGATCGCCCAGCTTGATCGGCACGTCGAAGCTCACATTGTTCACCGCGGCGGTAACGCACACATGCTTGGTATGCCTGTACGCGCTGATGGCGCAGGTCATGTCCAGCCATTTCAGCAACTGCCCGCCGAAAAGGTTGCCCATGGTGTTTGCATCGTTGGGCAGAACCAGGTTTGTGGTTTCGCAATAACTGGCAGTAGTGGGTTTCTTCTCCATTTTCAGCGAACGGTTGCGCGAAGGTATTCCGGGCAGCCGCACACCCCTGCGGAACGTACCTTTCCGGCACCATGCTGCTACCTACCTGGTACCCCGCCCTGCCCGCACTGCATATCATTTTCATGGTGACCTTCTTTTCGGGCACATTCTATCTGTTGCGCGTGCTGGTGCTGCACAGGCAGGCGCAAGGCCGGCCGGAGCCTGAACGCTCGATCTTGGCCGGGCAGTTCGCGCGCATGGTGCGCGTACCGCTGTACGTTGTGGCATGGCCATCGCTGTTGTTGCTGGTGATCACCGGCGCTTGGATGGCCTGGCTGCGCCCCGGCCTACTGGCCGAGGCCTGGTTGCAGGCCAAGCTGGGCCTGGTGGCACTGTTGTTCGCGTACCACTTGGTGAACCAGCGGCTGTGCCGCAAGATGGCGGCAGGCAAAGGCTGGGGGCTCTTTGCGTTGCGCATCTGGGTGCAAGGCTCGGTGCTTATGCTGTTCGTCGGCGTTTTCCTCTCCACCTTCCGCGAAGTGCAAGGCTACATCGGCATCCTGGGGCTGCTTGTGCTGGCACTCATTATTTGGACCGCGGCGCGCGGCAGCGGCGCCAAGAACACGCAAGGCCATGCTGAGGACGGGGACGCGCATACCTGACCTTGAACTACTAAGCGCCGATGGCGGACCAGTGGCCCTGCGCACGCTCATCGCAAACTGGGCGGTGATCTATTTCTACCCCAAGGACGGCACGTTCATTTGCACGCGGCAAGCCTGTGCCTTTCGCGATGCGTTCCCGCAATTCGAAAACCTTGGCGTGAAGGTGATCGGCATCAGCGCTGACCCGCCGGCCGGCCATCGCACTTTTGCCGAGCTACACCGGTTGCCGTTCACCTTGCTCAGTGATCCTGGCGACCGTGCTTACACCGCCTTTGGCCTTGGCCGCTTCCTCGGATTGAAGGACCGCGCCACTTTTTTGGTGGACCCCGGCGGCATTGTACGCATGGCCTTCAGCAGCCGCACCAGCGCGGAACAGCACGTGAGCCAAGCATTGCGCGCCTTGGGGGATCAAGGCCTTGCCAAGTCGTAGAACAGCACCCGGCCATCATCGGTGCCGGTGATGAACTGCCCGTTGTGGAAGAAGCAGGGTGCGCGATGGTGCGGGTCCTTGTTGGTGGGATAAACAAGCTTTTGGATCAGGTCGCCGTCCGCATTTGTGAACACCACTGTACCATCCTTATCGGCCCGGGCGGTGATGCCGTTGTGGCCGGCCTCTGCTTGTTGGTAGAAACGATCGAAGGAGGAATTGCCTTTCTTCAAGCCCAGGTCACGCGTGCGGATGGCATCGGGGATCCAACGGTGGCGCGTGAGCATCTTGTCCTGCTTGCCGTCCTTCACATCCCATACCTCACGCGTGCCGGCGTACCCGATCAGCACAACGAATTCGCCGTTCTCATTGAATGCGGCATGGTACACCACGGTGCTGCCATCTTCGTTGTAGGGGAATTTGGCCACGCGTTTCCCGGAAACGATGTCGAACAATTCGGCGCCCTTGTCGGTGCCCACCAGCAAACGGTCGCCCTTGGGCGCAATGGCCAATGAGGTCACTTCAACCTTGCCCACGCTGATGGTGCGTGCGGGTGGTTCCAACACCACCTGCGCCTGCACGGCATTGAACAGGACCAAAGCGGCCAAGGGGAAGATCTGTTTGATCGACATTGTATTGGGGCCGTGGTTGCCGCCACGGCATCGGTCAATAGCGTGAATAGGAAAAAACGGTGCGGCTCACTTCACCAACAACCATGCCTCGGGTGCCTCTTCCTTGCGCACTGCGTTAAGTGCCTCCAGTGCGGTGGTGCGCAGTGGATAACTGCCGTACGCCACCCGGTACAGGTTTCCTTTCTTATCGATCACCGATGCCGCGAAGCCTCGGGCCTGCAGTTCGGCGACCATGCGATCGGCATTTTCCTTTTCCAGGAAACAGCCACCGATGATGTGGAACCGTTGGCCAACAGGGCTGACCGTGGCCACTGCCGTGTTCACCGGCGGGGCGGCTTCAGGCCCGGGGCCAAGGTCAACGGCCACCGGTGGCGCCGTCGGACCGGCAATGGGCAGCACATGCACGCCTTCCAATCCGGTGGGCGCTGTCCAGAATCCGGCCATTTGCGGGGCTTCAACACCGGTGGGCGGCGCTGGCATCACATAGCGCGGGGTTTCGCCCAGCCGCAGGAAATTCAGGTTGCCCGCCACAAGGCCAGGCAGCTCCGTGCTTCCCACCATGTACCATGTGGCCGCAGTAAGCGCCATGGCGGCCATGGCCGCGGCCGCCAGCCACTGCCGCTTGCGCCGGGTGCCGGAAGTTGCGACTGCCGCTGTTTCGGCCGTGGCGGATGGCTCCAAACGCAGCACCGTTGCGGGCACGGGTATGGCCGCCACCGGCCTAAGGCCATAGGCATCCTTCAAGAAATTGGCCCGGTTGTCCGGGATGAACTGCAGGTTCTTTTCGGCATCATGGAAAAAGGTGCCGATCCGCTCCAATTCCAATCGGCCGTCGCGCTGAAGCGTTTCCCTCCAGCGTGCCACCTCGGCCTGCAATCGGTCCTTTGCCGCCTGGAAATCCAATCCCTCGTGCCGTGCCACATGGTCGGCCAACAAGCCGTCCTGCCGCACAAGTTTGCGGTTGAAACTGAGCGTTTTGGAAGGTGGGTAGGCCAAGCGGCGCTGCACATCCAAACGGGCAGGTGCATAATGCGCCAGAAATCCTCCGAATTCGGGCACGATCACGCAATCGTGGTCGTAGAGCAGGATGTGTATGTAACGGTCGAGCGCCATGATGCCGGACAAAACTACGGTTTGCACTGCTTGTACGTTACTGCCCGCCGCTTGGTGCCGATCCGCGGCCAAGCACCTTCTGCCGTGCCAGTTCCAGATCGGCAGGGGTATCCACGCAGAAAGAAGGATGCGCCGTGATGGCCACCCTCACTTTGAGGCCATTCTCAAGCCAGCGCAATTGCTCCAGCGATTCGGCGATCTCCAGCGGCGATGGGCGCAATTGCACGATCTGCTGCAGCACTGCTGAGCGGTAGGCATAGAGCCCTACATGCTTCAGGAACCGGAACTGCGCATGCCGTGGGCTCTCGCCTGGGTTGCGCAGGAAGGGAATGGCGGCGCGGCTGAAATACAGTGCATTCATGTCGCGGTCCACCGTGATCAGCACCTCCCCGGGGTCGTCGAGGTCCTCATCGCTCTCCACCACCTGTGCCAACGTGGCAATGCCCGTGCCTTCCGTGGCCAAGGCGCCGCATACCTGCCCGATCTGTTGTGGCACAATGAAGGGTTCATCCCCTTGGATGTTCACCACACCGTCAAAATTCCCTGCACCGAGCTTTTCCAGCGCTTCCCAACAGCGATCGGTGCCGCTGTGGTGCGCCAAGGATGTCATTACGGCGGTGCCCCCGAACCCTTGCACATGCTCGGCAACGCGTGCATCATCCGTGGCCACCACCACCTTGCTGAACTGGCTGCACTGCGTGGCCTGTTCCACCACGCGCTGCACCATGCTCTTGCCGGCGATGTCGGCCAATGGCTTGCCGGGCAGGCGGCTGCTGGCATACCGCGCCGGAATGATCCCGAGCATGCGCATGGTGGTCATAGGTCCAGGGCGAGTTGTACGCGGAATGAGCGCGGTGCTTCAATGGCCATGGGCCGGATGGCGTACACCTCATTGGTGAGGTTGCTTACCAGGAAGGCCGCCTTCAATTGGGGTGTAAGCGCAAATGCCAAGCGCACATCGGTGATCCAATCGCCCGTGGTGTGGTCGGCCATCCATTGCTCCACGCCGATGTTGCGCAGCGGATTGTTGGGCACGGGGACCTGCGCGAGCTGGCCGAAGGCTTTGTCGATGTTGCGCACATGGCTGTTGTAGCGCACGCTCACCCCGCCGGAAAGCCGTTTCCATGCAGCCCCCACATCGGCGCGGAACAGGTGCTGCACCCTGAACTTGAGGATGTTGTCCGTGGTGTAGTAACTGGTGCTGGCGTAGCTCACCTGTTCCACTTGGCCAACGCTGGACACCGAGCTGGCATACGCCTCGTTGGGCGTTGTGCTCACGGGCAACGTGTGCGTATAGCCCAGCAGTACCTGCAATTCCACTTTGCCCGCGTTGCCTTTTGCGGCCAATTCCATTTCGGTACCGGTGATGCGCGCACCGCCCGTGTTCACGCTTTTGAAGCCGAAGCCAAAGATGTTCGCCGGCGATTTGTCGCCCCCCCATTGGCCGAAAGTGAATTCCACATAACGATCGAACTCCTGCTGGAACGCTACCAGGTCCACATAGCCAGTAACATTGCCGAACTTGAAGCCCTGCTTGACCCCGAACTCGGTGTTGACGCTGGTTTCCGGCTGCAGTTGCGGATTGGGGTAGATGTTGAGCGAACCCACCGAGGTGGTGATGTATCGCTCGCCAATGGTGGGGAACCTGAAGCCTTGCCCGTAACTGGCCCGCACGTAGGTGCCCTGCAGCACGCGGTATGTGGCCCCCGCCCTTACCACCGGCTCCGATTGCACAAGCTCGTTCACCTTGAATTGCTCATAGCGCACACCGGCGCTCAGCATCAATCGCTCGTCCAGCCACTTTTTGTCCAATTGCAGGTAAGCGGCCATGTTGGTCGCGGTGTTCGCGCCGTCACCCAAGGGATTTCCACGATAAAGCTCCGCATGGCTTTGCACCTGCTGGCCGGTGATCCCGGCGGTGGCCACCAGCGGCCCGGCCCAGTCCAGCTTCTGCTGTACTTGGTACTCGCCGAGGATCATGTTGTTCCTGTTGCTCTGATCGCCGCTGTTATCGAATTGCTGATGGTACCAACGCCCCCGCAACATGTGGCGCGTCCCTTTCGTGGTGGTGTACTGCACAAAGGGGTCCAAGTAAAGCTGGGTGCCCTCGGTGAAGGTGGTGGTGCCCGGTGCCGGTCTGAAAAGGCCGCGATCGAGGTCGTCCCACAGGAAAACGCTGGTGCTACGGCTCTTCATGGCATTGCCGGCCAGTCCGTAATTCAGGCCCTTCACGCGCTGGTTCCGCCAGCGGGCGGCAAAATTGAAACGGGCCCTGCGCTCGTAGGCACCGTCGTTAAAACGGAAGGGATCGCGCAGCAGGCTGTCCGGCGAAATGCGTTCCGGCCCGATATAGCCTTGGTCCGCATAGGCGTTGCCGCCAAGCACAAGGTCGAGCTTATTGAAGCGCTGCGCGTGCATGAAACTGGCGCCGCCCAACACGGGCGCGCTTCGTTCCCACCATTTCGCCCTTGCGCTGCCCGGCGCATCGTAAGTGCCTGCCAACAAGGTGGCGCGTGTGCGCGGTTGCTCCAGGGGCCACGCCGTGCGCACATTGATCACACCACTGAGCGCCGCGCTGCCGTACAGCACGCTGCTTGCCCCCTTGATCACCTCCACCTGGGCCACGTCCTCAATGGGCAGGAAGGTCCAATTGGGGCGGCCGATGTCGCCGCTCAGGATCGGCAGGTCGTCCACCAGCATCATCACCCGGCTGCCGGCCCCGTAGCTGAAGCCGCTGCCGGCCCTGATCTGCGGGTCCTCATCGATCACCACCACGCCGGGCACTTGGTCCAGGGCGTCGGCAAGGTTCACCGTGGCCTTATCACGGATGATCTGGGCCGGCAGCACGCTCAACGATTGCGTCACCTCGCCCACCTTCTGCTCGAAACGGCCCGCGCTTACCACCACCATGTCCAATTGGGCGGACACCGGCTCGAGCAATACGTCCATTACGCTGGTCTCGCCCGCCTGCACTTCGGCCTGCACGCTTTGATCGGCATGGCCAATGAAGCTGATCCGAACGGTGTGCGCCCCCGCTGGAAGGCTGAGTGAATAATGCCCACTATCATTCGCGGTGGCCGCCACGCTGCCTGCCACAATGCTGGCCCCGGGCAGCGGCTGCCTGTCGCGGGCATCGAGCACGCGCCCTTCCAGGCGCCCGGTCAATGGCCCCTGTGCACGGGCCGTGGTGGCCGCAAAAAGCAGGAATGTGCACAGCGCGGCAATGGACTTCATCGGGCTTACTTTGGGCCTCCACCCTTCGACGGCGAATGTAGCGATCGCCCCCACCCCATGGACGACCCCCAGTGGATCCACCGCATTGCGCTTTCCATGCTCAAGGGCATCGGCCCGGTGAACGCACGCAATCTTGTGGCGTACTGCGGCGGCGTGGACCCCATTTTCACCGACCCGGCCGTAAAGCGCTCATTGGACAAGGTGCCCGGCATCGGGCCGGTGCTCAAGGCCTCCATCCTGGGCAAGGAAGTGATGCAGGCGGCGGCCAAGGAATGGGAATACATCCAGCGCCAGCAGATCCGCCCGTTGTTCTACCTCGATCCGGATTTCCCGCGCCGGTTGGTGAACTGCCCGGATGCCCCCGTACTGCTTTATGTGCGCGGCCAAGCAGACCTGGAGCCCCTGCGCAGCGTGGCCGTAGTGGGCACGCGCACGCCCACCGCGCATGGCAAGCGGCAATGCGAGGAATTGGTGGAGGGGCTGGCGGCAAGCGGCGCCACCATCATCAGCGGGCTCGCCTATGGCATCGACATTATTGCGCACCGCACGGCATTGCGCTGCGGACTGCCCACCATTGCCTGCGTGGCGCACGGGCTGGATCGCGTGTACCCCGGCGAGCATGCCGGCACCGCCAAGGAAATGACCGCGAACGGCGGCCTGGTGAGCGAAGTGCCCAGCGGCTCGCCCTTCGCGCCGGGCAACTTCCCCGCGCGTAACCGCGTGATCGCCGCATTGGGCGATTGCACCGTGGTGGTGGAAAGCGGCCCCAAGGGCGGCTCATTGATCACGGCCGACATCGCCAACAGCTATGACCGCGACGTGATGGCCTTTCCCGGGCGCCCGACCGATGAGCGCAGCATCGGCTGCAACCGCTTGATCCAGCAGAACAAAGCGCATTTGGTGACCAACGCGGCCGACGTGCTGCAACTGATGCAATGGGATGCCGCCGCGGCGGCCAAACAGGCCGTTCAGCCATCGCTGTTCACCGAGCTGATGCCGGAGGAACAAACCCTTGTCGACCTGATCCGCGCACAAGGCAAGATCGACATCGATACGCTTTGCTTCCGCAGCAAAATGGCCCAGCACAAAGCGGCCGGCCTGTTGTTGAACCTGGAGTTCAACGGCGTGGTGCGCAGCCTGCCCGGAAAGATCTATGCATTGAACTGAACCGCAGCCCGCGGGCGGTAATAACCCTTGTGCCATGTGGTGGACCTATGCCCTTCTTTCGGCCTTCTTCGCCTCGCTTACGGCCATTTTCGCCAAGCTTGGTGTGGCCAACATGCCTTCCAACCTGGCCACGGGCATACGCACGGTGGTGATCCTGATCATGGTGTGGGCGGTGGTGCTGGTGCGCGGCCAAGCGAAGGGCCTGGCCCATGTGCCCAAACAAGACCTGCTCTTCCTCGTGCTTTCGGGCTTGGCCACAGGTCTGTCGTGGCTCTT
>JBIQMI010000096.1:0-11585 GCA_044463585.1 Cryomorphaceae bacterium | reverse complement strand
CGCATTGTCAAGATCCTACATCATCAAGTTCTCAACAGGTACTTCGAACCACCCTGTGGGTGTGCCGGACGGGCGCACCGTGGAAGGACCTTCCGGGACGATATCCCCCGTATCAAACCTGTCATCGGTACTTCCAGCATTGGTGCAAGGCTGGTGTCTGGGACAAGGCGCTGTACCGTTTGGCAGTGGACCTCCGCGACCGGGGAAAAATCGACATCACCGAATGCTTCCTTGATGGCACCTTCGCAAGTGCCAAAAAAGGGGGCGTGATATTGGACCGACTAAGCGAGGTAAAGGCACCAAGATCATGGCCCTCACAGACGCTCATGGTCTTCCTATCGCCATACGGACCTTCAGCGCAAGGCCCAATGAGGTGACCCTTGCCGACCGTACCATCCGCAGCAGTGCCGTAAAGCCCAAGCGCGTGATCGCTGACCGCGCCTATGACAGCGACAAACTGCGAAGGACCTTGGCCAAGCGAGGTATCCGGCTCATCAGTCCACATCGGCGCAATCGCACCAAAGCACCCACCCAGGACGGTAGAACGCTGCGCCGGTATTGCCGTCGCTGGAAGGTCGAACGTCTGTTCTCCTGGCTGTTCAACTGGCGCCGTACCGTAGTGCGTTATGAGTACCATACCAAAAACTATCTGGGCTTCGTACAGCTTGCCTGCATCATGCTGCTAAGTCGACAACTTTTTTGAGATGCCCTCTAATGGTTTTGTAACACGAATGTACAACTTCCTCTCGGTTTTGGGTTGGATTATTGGAATATGTGGCTGATGCACACAATAAGCGCGCCTTTGCCCGGGTATTACTCCCTATGTGCTATCTGCATTTGGTGCAGTGTAATGACTTTACTCCTGGTGAGCAGCGTTCAAAAACTCCTTCCCACTCCCACCACCCAGCGGAACGCCGCATGTTCGGTTTCGCTTGCGGGAATGTTGGAGAGCAAAAGCGGCATGTCGAACCGCAGTGTAAGTGGCTTCAGGCCGGAGAAGGGGCCGAACTTGCGGATGGTGAGCGCGGTGCCCACGCCCGCATCGGCGCGGGGTCGGGTAAGCTTGATCTCCGGCGTGCCGAGGTCGGTTGTTGTGCGGTAGCCCATGGTGCCTACGTCACCGAAAAGGTAAATGTCCAATTTCAGGTATTCGGCCAGCTTGCCCGGCCTGAACCGGGCGAGCCCGCTCAGCTCAAGTTCGCCGTTCAGTGCGGCACCGGTGTTGCCCGCATGGGCATGCACGGTGCCGCCCGGCACCGCCGTGGGGGCCAGGTAGCCTGCGTAACCGCGCAGTCCCAGCCCCCCGCCATGTTGGAAATGGTTGGGGCCGGCCCCGTGGCCCATCCAGTCGAAGGGCACAAAGCCGATGCTGCGCACGTATTTGTTGTCCATCATTTCCTCCGGCGAGGCCCCGGCGAGGTAGAGTTGGCTTTCGCGCGGCGTGTTGCCGGTACCGTATTGTGCGAAGGCGCGCGTGCGCAGGGCAAGCCGGCCCAAACGGGTCTCGTTGGTGGCCGTGGCGGCCACCTGCCCGAAGGGGTGCACCGCGCCAACGGCGGCGCTGCGCAGCACCAGCTCAAGCGCGCCTTGCCCCAGGCCGTAGCTGTAACCATGGGTAATCCCGGTGTTCCAG
Organism: Cryomorphaceae bacterium; assembly: GCA_044463585.1. Classification (GTDB taxonomy): domain Bacteria; phylum Bacteroidota; class Bacteroidia; order Flavobacteriales_F; family PHOS-HE28; genus PHOS-HE28. The sequence continues at coordinate 9,952 of JBIQMI010000096.1, read as the reverse complement.
GTGCTGTTCAGCGCGCCCGGTTCCCACAGGCCGGGGTAAATGAGGTAGGTGAGGGCGGTGCTATCGCGGCGCAGCATGAATTTCAGGTTGGTCCACAGCGCCGTGCGGGTGAACGGGATGTCCCACCGGAAACCGCCTTCGTATTGCTCCAGGCCGTCCAACAGGCGGGCGGCCACGTGCATGCTGGAACCGTTCAGCAGCTGGCCGGTGCCGTTCTCATAGCTGAAGTTGAAGTTGATCGGCTGGTAGTTGGTGTGCACTTTGCCGTCCGGCAGGTTCTGCCCCAGCCCGGTGTTCAGCCATGCGGTGAACCAGAGCTTGTGCTTGTACTGCATGTAGTTGCCGTTGAAGTGCACGCCCACTTTGGCCCCGTCGAAACCGTTGTACCACACGTCGGGCCGCACAAAGCCCTCGTAGGTGCGCCGGTCGGGCGGGTTGTACACGTAACTGTCGAACGTGCTGGAGAGCGGGAAGCGCAGGCTGTTGTCCAGCATGTCGGCATCGGCCAGGCGATAGGTGGTGTCTATGCGCACGTCGGCGATGCCGGAGGGGATGTCCACCGTGGCGTAGTGGTCCCGGTTGAGTTCATCGAAGCTGATCCAGCGCGGCAGCACGGTTGCGCTGGTCTTTTTCACGAACCAGGTGTTGGGGATGTGGAAGCCGTACTGCTTGCCATCGTTGGCCACCACCGTGAAATCGATTGGCATCTGGGCTTCGCCCTTCCGGCGGAAGTGGATCACCTGGCCGCTGTCGGCCTTGCGGTTCTTCACGCCCTTCACCGCGTAATCGATCCGTTTGCCCGTATCGATCCATTGATCGAAGAACCAGTTCAAGTCGGTCCGGGTGTAGTCGGTAAAGCTCTGGCGCATGTCCTCCATGTAGGGGTGCTTGAACTTCCATTGGTTGAAGTAGTGCTTCAGCGCGCCGCTGAAAAGTTCATCGCCCAGCACGTATTGGAGGTTGAAGAGCATGGTGGCGGTCTTGTAGTACACCATGCGGTAGCCGGTGGGTTGCCGCGAGTATTCGTCGCTGTGCACGTTCACCGGCGGCAGCTCATCGCGCACGGCTGCGTACGCGTAGCTGTTGAAGGCGAGCCGGTCGCGGGCCAGCGCGGGTGCGCTCCACTTGCGCTCGTACGCGGTGGCGGCCGGTTCGCGCACCAGGGTGTCGCCGTCCACCATTTCCATGCCCAGCGTTTCAATGAACTGCGTAAAGCCCTCGTCCAGCATGGCGCGGTAGGTTTCGTTGTTGGCCACCATGCCGTAGAACCAGCTGTGGGCCACCTCATGCATGAAGAGGGTGCGGTAGTTCGGGTCCCAGCCGCCGTCCAGCGTAAGCATAGGGTATTCCATGCCGTCGCGCGCGTCGGCCACCACGATCTTCGGCCAGGCATACGGACCAACGATGGCGCTCAGCGCTTCCACGCATTTGGCCGCGTAATCGGCGGCGTTCTGCCAGCGGCTGGCGTTCGGTTCGCAGGCCACGGAAATGCACTTCACGCCGTTCCATTCGGTTTCGCCGATGCGGTAGGTAGGGTCCGCCGTGAAGGCGAAGTCATGCACGTTGTTGGCCGCATAGCGCCACACTTTGCGCTCGCCCGGCTTGTAGGGAGTGATCACGCTCGGCGCCTCGCCCCAGGGCTTGTCCTTGAAGTTGGATATGTCCAACCGCCGACGGAGCTCGGCAGGCATCACCTCCGCCTGGTTCTGCAGCAGTCCGGTGGCTTCCACCACCATGTCGTTGGGCATGTCCAGCGCCACGGCGAATGATCCGAAATTGCCGTAGTACTCATGCCCCAAATGCTGTTGCGTGTCCCAGCCGGCCTTGCGGTCGTACACGCTGATCCGCGGGTACCACTGGGTGCCGTTGAAGTGCTTGAAACCCCACTGGTTGTAGGTCTTCATGCGGCCCATGCCGCCGTAATGCGTGGTGAAGGTGTAGCGGAACACCGCCTTGCCGCCCGGCAATATCCCCTTTGGCAGCGCCACCCGCATGATGGTGTTGTCCACTTCCATGGCTGCCGCGCTGCCGTCCACGGTCATCGTTTTCACCGCTATGCCTTTATGGTCGCCGTACAGCCGGTGCTTCTCACCGAGCAGGGCGCTGCGGTAACTGTCCTTGCGCGCGGCATTGGCGTACAGGTGGAAAAAGGCCTCGTGCAGGGTGTCCGGTGAGTTGTTCCAGTAGGTAAGCTCGATCTCGCCCTCGATCAGGTCATTCACCTCATCGAGCTTGGCGCGCATATCGTAGTGCACATCCTGCTGCCAATAGCCTGGATAGGGCAGGTCATTCTTCCAGTAATAGGGGTTGTCGACGCTGCGGAAGGTGCCCGTTTGGGCGAAGGTGGCGCAGGTGGAAAGGATGAAAAACGCTAACGGGATCGGCCTCATGGTTCACGCACGGCCGGCTTGGGCCGGGTGCGAAAGATACCGTTCCGGCCGGGCCCTGCACCTCAATGCTCGGTGCGCTTCAGGTCCTTGCTGTGCACCGCGCGGGCCTGTGCGATGCTGGAGTTGAGCTCATAGCCGATCAGCACCACAAGCATGTTGAGGTAGATCCACAGCTGCACGGCAATGATCACGCCGATGGAACCGTACAGCGCGTTGTAATCGGTAACGTTGGTGAACACGAAGGCGAGCGCGCGGCTGAGCAGGAAGATGAGCACGATGGCCAGCACCGCTCCCGGGGTGAACAATTGGAAGCGTTTTTTGCCGGGCGTACCGGCGTGGTACAGCAGCGAAATGGCCACCAGCATCAGCATCACGGAAACGGCCCAGCGCAGGATGCCGAAGCCCACGCTCTCGAGGAAATGGAAGCGGTCCTCGCCGTGGTGCAGCAGCGAGGTGCCCCAGGAACCGGCGGTGATCAACGCCGTGGCCACCACGGCCAGTATGGTGAGCAGCAGCATCAGGAGCAGGCTGATCAAGCGCTGCTTCCAAGGCTTGTACCATTGGCGCACGTAGGTGCTGTGGCGGAAGCCCTGCAAAATGGCGTTCACGCTGTTGCTGGCCAGGAAGAGGCCGAACACGAAGCTCACGCTCAGCAGGGCGCTGTGCTTGCGCAGCACCAGGTCGTGCAGCAGGTCCTCTATGAAGTGGTACACCTCACCGGGCAGCATGGTACGGAAGGCCCCGAGCAGCTTCACCTGGAAATCGGGCACGGGTATGAAGGGGATCAGCGTAAGCAGCACGATGATGGCCGGGAAGAAGGCCATGAACAGCCGGTAGGCGATGGCCGCGGCGCGGTTGGCCAAGTTGCCTTGGAACACGGCGGTAAAGAAGAAGCGCGACACATGGTACACGCTGAAGCCGCCAAACCCCGGCAACACGATCTTCTGCAGCACCGCAATGGTGTTGCGCACCGGCCTGGAGTAAAGGATCTTGCGTACCAGCTTCGACGCCATCAGCCCATCGCTTTCAGGCTGAGGTCCAAACTGATGGCCGAATGGGTGAGCGCGCCCACCGAAATGAAATCGACCCCGCATTCGGCGTGCGCCCGCGCCGTTTCCAGCGTGATCCCGCCGCTGGCCTCGGTCTCGTGGCGCTTGTTGATCAACTTCACCGCGCGCCGCAGGTCGGCGAGGCTGAAATTGTCGAGCATGATCCGTTGAACGCCTCCCGCCGAAAGCACCTGTTCCACCTCCAGCAGGTTGCGCGTCTCCACCTCGATCGGGATCTGCCTGCCGCTTTCGCGCAGGTAGGCCTTGGTGCGCTCGATGGCCTGCGGTATGCCGCCCGCGAAATCGGCGTGGTTGTCCTTGATCATGATCATGTCGAACAGGCCGAACCGGTGGTTGGTGCCACCACCGATGCGCACGGCCCATTTCTCGACCGGGCGCAGGCCCGGCGTGGTCTTGCGCGTGTCCAGCACGCGGCAGCCGGTGCCTTCCACGGCATCGGCAAAGGCGCGGGTAAGCGTGGCGATCCCGCTCATGCGCTGCATGAAGTTCAACAGCACCCGTTCCACCAGCAAAATGCTGCGCGACGAGCCGTTGAGGGTGAAGGCCACATCGCCGGGTGCTATGCGTGCGCCATCAAGCAATAGCGGCCGCAGGTTCAGGCTTTCATCGGTGCGGCGGCAAATGGCCAGGGCCAGCTCCACGCCGGCCAGCACGCCGGTGGCCTTCACCAGCAAATGCGCGGCACCTTTCGCACCGGCCGGTATGGTGGCCAGTGAGGTGTGGTCGCCATCGCCCACATCCTCGGCGAAGGCATGGTCTATGATCTGTTCGGTACCTGGTGGCAGCATCAACGGTCCGACTTCCCGGCCTCGATGCGCAACTGTTTTACTTGGTAACCCTCGCCTCCCTTCTTCAGGAAAAAGGTCACCCGGAAGTCGCCCTTGCCGGTGGTCAGGTCGCCAATGTAATAACAGTCACCGGTGCGGTTGGTGCCCTCGTGCGCGATCACCATTCCCTTGGCCCCATGCTCCTCGAAGAACTTGCGCAGGATCTGCTCGGCCTGGGCCTTGCTATAGAAATCGCTGGCATTGGGCAGGGTAAGGTCAACGTTGCCCACCATGTACTTGGCCACGGTGCCTGCGTTGCCGCTGCCCAAGGCCGCCACCACCTGGTCCTTCACCTCCTTTTGGGCGTACAGGCCCATGGTGGCCATGGTGAACAGGCCCAGCAACAGGGTTTTGATCATGAAAAGGGGACGCATGATGCTGCAATTTTGCAAAGAACGGGCCACATTTGGCCCGGCGGAATGAAAGAGTTACCAACAACGTGCCGAACGGCATGCACCTGCGGTTGATCCTGGTGGGGCGGAGCGAACGCGGCCATGTGGCGGACGGGCTTGCGCACTACCTCACGCGCATCCGGCGCATGGCCAAGCTGGACGAGGTGGTGCTGCCCGATGCCGGCCGCGGCGAACCCGAATGGCAACAGCGCACCGAAAGCGCCCGCATCCTGGAAGCATTGAAGCCCGGCGAAAAACTGGTGGTGCTCGACGAGCGCGGCCAGCTGCTCACCAGCCCGGCCTTCGCCGCGCGCATTGGCAATTGGCGCGACCAGGGCACCCGCGGCCTGGCGTTCGTGATCGGCGGCGCATACGGCCTCACCGACGAAGTGCGGCAGCGCGCCGACCTCGTGCTATCGCTCTCGCCCATGGTCTTTCCCCACCAATTGGTGCGCGTGCTCTTCGCCGAGCAGCTCTACCGGGCCTTCAGCATTTTGCGGGGCACGGGCTACCATCATGGGTGAGGAAGCCACCGGCCGGCTTGTGCATGACGTTCGTTACCTTGGGTCAACAGGCCCATGCTTTCGAGGGAATCGATCAGTTGGGCAGTGAATATCCGGGCACCGGTCAGGTTCAAGTGGTTGGCATCGGCAAACCAGTTTTCCTGGTCGATACCGGCAGCGTCGGTGTAATCCAGGAAAGGGATGCCCGTTGCGCGCTGCAGGCTGTCCATGAAATGGACCAGCGGCACATGGAACGGCCCCTGCAAATTGCGCCGGGCATAGTGGCTGGCAAATACAAGTTTGATCCCCCGTTGCCTGCAGAGGTCAATGATCTGGCCGATGAAGTATTTCTGGCGCCCGAGCAGCATGGCCGGTTGGCCGGTGCTTGGGGGAGGCGCGGTCTTGATACTGTCCAAGTGCGGCGCAAAGCCACGCCCACTGTGCATGGTGTCGGTTGAGTAGGGCGCTGAGCGGTCCGTGGCGAAACGCACCGCGATCATGTTCAACGCCCGCAGGTCACGCTGCGACCATGCCATGCCCATGGCGGCCTTGTGGTCAACAATGTTCTGCGTCAGTTCCATGGTGCATTCCAGCCCGCTGATCACCAGGGCCGTATCGTAAACATCCAGCACCACCAGTCCGGTATTGCTGCTGTCCAGCATTCCATTGATCAGCCAATAGCTGTTCAACGGTGTTTGGGAACTGCTGCCGAGGTTGAAGGCCTCATGTCCGCGCGCCAGGAAAACGGCCGGGTCATATCCCCGGTAGGCATGGGACGAGCCCAGCACCACCACATCGTACTTTTTATCAGGGTCAAACTCCCGGAATTGTTCCCAGGAGATGCCGCCGGGGATCGCGTAATAATTCGCCGTGCGGTAGATCAACGGCACCTGGTTCAACCTGATGGCGGACAAGGCGTAGATCACCAGTATGTACAACAGCACGCTGAGCGTGAGGAAAGTGAGAGGCGGCCTGACCCTAGCGGCCATGCTGTAGGTTGCCATTTACTGCGGGCGGCTTCACATAACCCGCCTTCATGCTGTCCCCCAATTCCAACCCGTTCAATGCCGTGTTGGCCAAGCGCTTGGCAAGCTTCAGGTGCCATTTGCTCTCCAGGCTTGAGCGCAATGCTTCCTGATATTGCTTGGCCGCGTCCCGCTCTTCTTTCGTCGATGCACCTTTGGCCTTCCAGCGGGATACACTGAAACCGGTGGTCACCAGCCACTTTTTGTGCAAGCCATGGCCATGCAGCAGCCTGTGCAGGGTAGCCGGGGTGAAATAGTTCAAATGCTCGGGGTAATTCGCCACGCTCCAGTTGGTAGGGTCAAGCCTGCGTGCGAGGCAATTGAAATTCGGCGTGGTCACGTAAAGCAGGCCCCCCGGGCGCAACAGCGCCACCATTTTCCCGATTTCCTCGGCCGGGTGGGTCACATGCTCGATCACTTCAAATGAGCAGATCACGTCATAGCCCTCGGCCGGGTGGTCCTCTATGTTAAGGGGCCCAGCGATCACGGGGACTCCCTTCGCCCGGCATGCCGCCAACTGTCGTTGCCCGGTTTCGGTTCCTTGTATCCGCCAGCCATGCTTTGCTGCTTGCGCCAAAAAATGCCCTCCGCCGCAGCCGACATCGAGCATGCTTCCGCCCGCACGGTACTTCTTGAACCGGTCCAATAATTCATCGTACCGCAGCAGCGTAAGCGGAGAAGTATCCTCACCGGCCGGGTAGTTGTTGTAATACGCGTCCAGCTCGGCCATGGAAGGCTCCAGTCCGGTGAATACCAGGTTGCAGTCCCTGCACCTCACTAGATGGTCCGGGAGGAATTGCGCAAGTGCCGATCTTCTAGTGCCCTTGCAATGGGGGCATGGACGGGCGGGCTCGGGTGCCATGGAAGGCGAATATAGGTGCACCGCACGTGGCGCGGTTCCTGTTCACGGAGATACGCCATTCAAAGGCCTACGCGATGTTGGAACCCGGATATTACTTGGGCAATGCGGGCCATCGTAAGTTTGGCCTTGATAGCCGTGGCAGGTCAACAGCCATGGCCGAACGACCAGGGCCGACGGCATAACATGGAGGAGTGAGCATGTACATTCTTGCGCTGTACTATGAGTATTTTGGATTTATCGAATTGCAGTATTGGGAGTATGCCATGGGGTTCGTATTCGCCATCATTATGTTCATATACTATTCCCGTATAAAGCGATTGAACATTAAGTTAAGCCCTGAGTATAAGTATTTCCTGGTTGGGTATTGGCTTAAGTTATGTGGCGGCACCTTCTTTGCAATTATCTACTTTTACTACTACAGTGGTGGGGACACCACGTCGTATTTTTATAGTGGAGTTGCCATGAAGCAACTGTTGTTCCATGATCCACTGGAATACCTGCGGCAATTGGTGACCGGCGATAATTCGTTGGAGGCGATCAATGCGTATGCCCCATTGAATGCCCGGCCGTACTGGTATGTGTTCAGCGATCCACGCACCAACCCTATCGTCAGATTGTCCAGTGTCCTGGCCCTGGTCACATTCAACAGCTACTTGATCAGCACATTGATCCTCGCTGCGCTTTCCTATTTGAGCGTTTGGTTGGCCTACCGCACGTTCGTCAGCTATTTTCCACAGATCAAGGGCCAGCTGGCGGTCGCATTCCTGTTCATGCCCTCCGCATTGTTCTGGGGCTCGGGCATTATGAAGGACACCCTGACCTTCGCTGCCACATGCGTTTGGATACACGCCGTGGACGAGGTTTTCTTCAAGCGCCGGAACCAGGTCAGCCGCTCGGTCTTGATGGCGATCAGCGCTTACGTGATGATCCTGATCAAGCCGTACATTTTCATGGTGCTTATACCGGCCACAATGCTTTGGCTGCTGCATAGGCGCATCGTCGGGGTCCGGAATGCATTGGTGCGGTTCGTGCTTTTGCCTTTCATGACCGTAGCGCTTGTCGGCTTGTCCGCATTTGTATTAACGCGCCTGGGGGACCTGTTCGGCAAATTCGCCTTGGATGAGGCCTTGGATAGCCTGACGAACATCCAGAGCGACATGACCACGAACCAATCATACAGCGATAACCGGTTCGATATCGGCGAAGTGGATGGGAGCTGGGGCAGCGTGCTGATGAAATTCCCGCAAGCGGTGAATGCCACGTTATTCAGGCCCTATTTATGGGAATCGAAGAATGCGGTGATCGCCCTGAGCGGATTGGAGAATTTGTTCGTGCTGTTATTGACCCTCTATGTATTGCTTCGGGCTGGCCCTGTATTCGTCTTGCGCTGCATCGGAAGCAATCCGCTGCTGCTGATGTCCATGACATTCGGGTTGCTGTTCGCCTTCGTGGTGGGTGTGAGCACGCCCAATTTCGGGGCTTTGGTACGGTTCAAGATACCGATGATGCCGTTTTATATCGGAGGCCTTTTCATCATTCTGTTCCTTGATGGGGAACGGCGCAAGGCAAGGCAAGGAGGCGTGCCTTTCAACTTGGCGAATTACCGGCTCGCCTGGTCCGGCCCAAGGAGGCCTGCCGCCGCATGAACCTGGGCGTTTGAAGCATGGCCACCGCAAAGAATATCCTCGTGCTCACCTATTGGGCGTTCGATGATGCGCTCATACAGGCCTATACCTTGCCGTATGTAAAGATCATGGCGCGCAACCTGCCGCCGGGGAGCAGGATCTTCTTGGTGACGCTGGACAAGAGCCCTAGGCCGGAGGTTGACCAGTTGGCCGCTTGGGGCATTGAGCACATCAGCTTCCAATATCGGCCTTTTGGCCTTCGGGCGGTTTTCATGTGGCTCAAGGTCATTTGGCAGCTGGCCAAGCTTATCCGCAGGGAAAAGGTGGATGTAGTGCACGCGTGGTGCACGCCGGCCGGCGGCATGGGGTACGTGCTCTCCATGCTGACCGGGCGCCCATTGATACTGGACAGTTTCGAGCCCCACGCGGAACCCATGGTGGAAGGGGGCACGTGGCACAGGTGGAGCCCCGCGTTCCTTATCCTTTTTTCCTTGGAATGGCTGCAATTGAAAAGGGCAAGCACGGTGATCTATGCGGTGGGGGCAATGCACGCCTATGCACGGCAGCGGTACGGCATTTCGAAGGACCATCATTTCGCAACGCCTGCCTGCGTTGATCTGGAGCTGTTTTCCTGGAGGAACCGCAAGCGTCCGGACTTGGTCGCACAGTACCGGTTGAATGATACTGTTTCCTGTGTATATGCCGGCAAATTCGGCGGGCTTTACCTCGAGCAGGAGGTTTTCGACTTTTTCCATGAAGCCTATCGGTTTTGGGGGGAACGCTTCCGGGTGGTCCTCTTGTCATCCATTACGCAGGCGGAACTGGAGCGGCTGGCCGCGGGTTCGGCCGTGCCGGCTGATATTTTCATCAAGCAGTTCGTTGGCCATGCGGACGTGCCCGATCATATGGGGGTGGCGGATTTTGCGATATGCCCGATGAAACCGCTGCCCTCCAGGCGTTACGGCACGCCTATCAAGAACGGTGAATATTGGGCACTGGGGCTTCCGGTCGTGATCACGCCGGGTATTTCGGATGATTCCGGCATCATTGCCGATACGGGGACCGGCAGCGTGATCCAGGCGTTGGAGCCGCACGCTTACCGGCGATCCGTACAAGAGATCGATGCCCTATTGAGATCAGGCAGCCCGCGCCAGATCTACGACCGGGTGCGGCCCATCGCGGAAAAGCATCGAAACTTCAAGATCGCCGAGGAAGTGTACCGGTGCGTGTATGGCACGGATGCGACCACCGACAGCGT
>JBIQMI010000095.1:0-11607 GCA_044463585.1 Cryomorphaceae bacterium | reverse complement strand
CTATGCGACCTCTTCAGGGTCGAATAAGGTCTCTTGCGATGCGATCGCTTTTTCGGGATCCCCAATCCATGATCATTTGATGCAATCAACTGCCCCTCCTTCCCATCATTTCCATCATTTCCTGCCTTTCCCTCCTTTCCATCCTTTCCATCCTTCATCACGTTCACATCATTCATCTCGGCATCACGCCCCTGATCGCTACCTTCCGCACTCATTGAAGAGCAACCATGAACGAGATCCAATGCCCCAGCTGCCACAAGGCCTTCAAGGTGGATGGCGCGGGTTATGCCAACATCCTCAAACAGGTGCGCGACAGCAGCTTCGAGAAGGACCTGCAGGAGCGCCTGGCCCTGGCCGAAAAGGAAAAGCGCGACGCCATTGAGTTGGCCAAGGCCCAGCTGGCCGGCGAACTCGGCAGGGAGCTGGAGAAGCAGAAGGCAGAGGTGCAGCGCCTGCAAGCACAGAACAAGGCCGAGCTCGACCTGGCGCTGAGCAAGGAGCGTGAATGCATACAAAAGGAACACGCCGAAAAGGAGGCGACCATCGCCGAATTGAGGAATGCGCTGGAGCAGGCGCGGCTGGAGGGCCAGGTGGCGCTGAAGGATTCGCTGGGCGCGCTGGAACGCGAACGCGATGACCTGAAGCATGCCCTGGAAAAAGAGAAGGCGGACAAGGAGAATGCGGTCCGCATGGCCGCGGCCGAACACCGCGCACAACGTGAAAAGGATGAAGGCGCACTAAGGGCAGAGATCCAGCAATTGAAGGCCGCGCTGGAGGCCAATGGCATGCGCCAACAGCTCACCATTACCGAGGCCGTGGGCAAGGTGGAGAAGGAGCGCGACGAACTCCGCAATCAACTTGAGCGGGCGCAATTCGAGAAACAATTGGCCGAGAACAGCCTGAAGGACAAATACGAGACCCAATTGCGCGACCGCGACGACACCATCGAGCGCCTGAAGGACCTCAAGGCCAAGCTGAGCACCAAAATGGTGGGCGAAACCCTGGAGCAGCACTGCGAGGTGGAGTTCAACCGCATACGCGCCACCGCCTTCCCCACCGCCTATTTCGAAAAGGACAACGACGCCAGTACCGGCAGCAAGGGCGACTTCATCTTCCGCGACAACGATGCCGAGGGCAACGAGATCGTGTCCATCATGTTCGAGATGAAGAATGAGAGCGATGGCACCGCGACCAAGAAGCGCAACGAGGATTTCCTGAAGGAGCTGGACAAGGACCGCCGCGAAAAGAACTGCGAGTACGCCGTGCTCGTCACCCTGCTGGAACCGGACAATGAACTGTACAACGGCGGCATCGTGGACATGTCATACCGCTACCCCAAGATGTACGTAGTGCGCCCGCAATTCTTCATCCCCATGATCACCCTGCTGCGCAACGCGGCCACCAATGCCATGCGCTACAAGGCCGAGCTGGCGCAGGTGCGGGCGCAGAACATCGACATCACCAACTTCGAGAACGAGCTGGAGGCCTTTAAGACGGCCTTTGGAAAGAACTACGAACTGGCCACCCGGCGGTTCCACACCGCCATTGAGGAGATCGACAAGAGCATCAACCACCTGCAGAAAACCAAGGAGGCCCTGCTGGGTACGGACCGCAACTTGCGCCTGGCCAATGACAAGGCCCAGGACGTCACCATCCGCAAGCTCACGCGGAAGAACCCGACCATGGCGGAGAAGTTCGGGGAGTTGAAGGGGGACGAGTGATCCGAGCCTTCTTTGCGTGAGGGACCGCAACGGCAGCCCGCCGCGGCCGGGGCGATGCAGCCGCGTGCAGCGAGGAGGCGACCTTGGGAGCCACCGGAGCGCCGCGGGTGCCGACCCGGCAAGGCGGCTACAGTGGAGGGCCCGCCCCGTGCGCAGAGCCGTGCGTGGCAAGGGACACGCCCAACTGTTCCGCACGCTGTGCTCCCCTACCTTTGGCCGTCCACCGCATTCAACCATGACCAAAGCCCGCATGTACCTTGCCGCAGCCGCCCCGCAGTGGCGCACGGCGAAGGATTTCCAGGACATCACCTACCGCAAGAGCGGCGGGGTGGCGCGCATCGCGTTCAACCGGCCGGAGGTGCGCAACGCGTTCCGTCCGCATACGGTGGCTGAGTTGTTGGAGGCATTCAGCGATGCGCACCAGGATACCAGCATCGGCGTGGTGCTCTTCAGCGCCGAAGGGCCCAGCCCGAAGGACGGCGGCTGGAGCTTTTGCAGCGGCGGCGACCAGCGCACGCGCGGGCACCAAGGCTACGTGGATGAGAGCGGCATGCCGCGACTGAACATCCTGGAGGTGCAGCGCCTGATCCGCTTCATGCCCAAGGTGGTGATCGCCGTGGTGCCGGGCTGGTGCGTGGGCGGCGGCCACAGCCTGCACGTTGTGTGCGACCTCAGCATCGCCAGCAAGGAGCATGCGATCTTCAAGCAGACCGATGCCGACGTGACCAGCTTCGATGGCGGCTACGGCAGCGCCTACCTCGCCAAGATGGTGGGCCAGAAACGTGCCCGCGAGATCTTCTTCCTCGGCCGCGACATTTCCGCGCAGCGGGCATACGAAATGGGCATGGTGAATGCCGTGGTACCGCACGCGGAACTGGAAAGCACCGCCTGGCAATGGGCACAGGAAATACTGGCCAAAAGCCCCACCGCCATCAAAATGCTCAAGTTCGCCTTCAACCTTACCGACGATGGGCTGGTGGGCCAGCAGGTATTCGCCGGGGAGGCCACGCGACTGGCGTACATGACCGACGAGGCCAAGGAAGGCCGCACCGCTTTCCTCGAAAAGCGCAAGCCCGATTTCAGCGGGGTGAAGTGGATCCCCTGACCAGCGCCTGTTGTGCGCTGTTCAACCCAGGCCATGGTGAAGGACCATGGCCCCATTTTTTTGCCCGCATTTTAATTTAACCATCCGGTTAACTACGTTTGCACCGGCACCAACATGGATCCCCTCTCCCGCACCTTCTCCGCCCTGGCCGATCCCACGCGCCGGGCCATATTGGCCAAGCTCACCACCGGGCCCGCCACGGTGAACGAACTGGCCGCTCCTTTCAGCATGAGCCTTCCGGCCATCAGCAAGCACCTGAAGGTGCTCGAGCGCGCCAGCCTGATCAGCCGCGGCAAGGAGGCGCAATGGCGCCCCTGCACCATCGAAGCCCGGCCGCTTATGCAGGCCAACGCCTGGATCGAGCAGTACCGGCGCTTGTGGGAAGACCGCTTCGATGGCCTCGACGCTTACCTGAAGGAGCTGCAGGAACCCGGCGGGGGCAAGGCAAAAAGAAAAAAACAAACCCGGGGCAAGCGCAATGGATGAATGCGGGCGGCATAGCGGAATAGTTGAACAGGCCGACGATCCACGGGGCTTCAAGGCCAACAAACTTTCTGTTCCCGGCGGACGACAACAACAGGCCGCGCGCCGTCCTCCATTCCGCGGAGCGGGCATGCACGCAAGGTGAACGATAACCATCAAATACAGTGATCATGCAGGACGACAGCCAGATAACCATCACCGCCCTGGTGGCCAGGCCGGTGGAGCAGGTATGGAAGGTGTGGACGGACCCCGGACACATTGTGCAATGGTGCGCCGCCAGCGATGATTGGCATTGCCCCAAGGCGAGCAACGACCTGCGCCGCGGCGGCAGGTTCAGCACCACCATGGCCGCGCGCGACGGCAGCCACAGCTTCGACTTCGAGGGCGTGTACGACATGGTGGTGCCCCAGCGCCGCATCGACTATACGCTGGCCGATGGGCGGCGCTGCGAAATACGCTTCAACAGCGAACCCGGCGGCACGCGCGTGGTGCAGACCTTCGATGCCGAGCAACAGCACAGCGCCGAAATGCAGCGCAGCGGCTGGCAGGCCATCCTCGACCGTTTCAAAACACACGCCGAGGCCCAATGACAGCGCCGGGCACCCCGGAATTGATCGCGCGGTATCTCAACGGCCTGGGCGCGGACAAACGCCGGGCCATGCATGCCCTGCATGCCTTGGTGCTGAAGACCATGCCCGGTTGCATGCTGTGGCTCAACGATGGGCTGGACACGGCGGGCAGGGTCGTTTCAAATCCGTGCATCGGTTACGGTTCGCGCACGATCCGCTACGCCAATGGCACCACGCGCGAGGCCTTCCGCGCAGGGATCAGCGCCAACAACGCCGGGCTTTCGGTCTACCTCATGGCCATGCCGGACAAAACGATCCTCGCCAGGAAATACGCGGCCAGCATCGGCAGGGCCACCGTTACCGGCTACTGCATCAAGTTCCGGAAACTGGAGGACGTGGACCTTCAGGTACTGGCTAAAGCGCTGCATGAGAATGCCACGTCCGGACAAGTGCTGCCGGACGCGTCCAAGAAATACCGTTCCAAACCCGATACCGCATGAAAATCGCCCACCGCACGCAGCCCTGCCTCTGGTTCGAGGGCAATGCCGAGGAGGCCGTGGCCTTTTACACCGGCATTTTCCCCAATTCCAAGGTCATCAACAAACTGATCACCTCCGCCGAAGTGGCCCAACAAAGCGGTAATCCCGAGGGCTCGGTGCTCTGCATCGAATTCGAACTGGACGGCCAACCCTACCTGGCGCTCAATGGTGGCCCCCAGTTCAGGTTCACGGAGGCCATCTCCTTAATGGTGCGCTGCAAGGACCAACAGGAAATCGACCATTACTGGAACAAGCTTGGCGCGGGTGGGCCCAAGGAAGCGCAAATGTGCGGTTGGCTGAAGGACCGGTACGGCCTGAGCTGGCAGGTGGTGCCCGCGAACCTCACCACCATGATGCAGGACCCGGCAGGCTACCACCGCATGATGGTGGCCCTGATGGGCATGAAGAAGCTCGACATCGCCGAGCTGGAAAAAGCATTCAACGGCTGAACACCGGCACCAACGCCAAACCGCAAAAACGACCACACCATGCCCACACGGATCTTCGTGAACATGCACGTGCATGACCTGGCCAAAAGCAAGGCCTTCTTCGAAAAACTCGGCTACCGTTTCAACCCGCAATTCACCGACGACCACGCCGCTTGCCTGGTGATCAGTGACAGCATCCACGCCATGCTGCTCACCACTGCGGCCATGGACCGGTTCATGCCAAAGGGCAAGGTGATCGCCGATGCAAACAAAGCAACCGAGGTGATGCTCGCATTGTCCTGCGAGAGCAAGGCCGCGGTGGACGCGATCTTCGGCAAGGCCATGGCCGCGGGCGCCACCGAATGCCGCCCCGCCGAGGACCACGGTGCCATGTACGGGCGCAGCATCAACGACCCCGACGGCCACATTTGGGAATTCTTCTGGATGGACCCGGCCATGACCCAAGCGCAGTAACGATGGCGGCCAACAACAGCACCGGTTCCTACTTGGCGGCATTGCCGGAAGAACAGCGCGCGGCATTGCAAAAGCTGCACGGGCAGGTCCTCGCGGCCGCACCCGGCGCAACCGCGCATTTCGGCTACGGCATGCCGGGCTTCAAGTACAACGGCCATCCGCTGCTGTACCTGGGCGCGGCGAAACACCATGTCGCCCTCTACGGTGCAGTGCCCGCCGGCTTCAAGGAGCGGTTGAAAGGCTTCACCGTTACCAAAGGCTCGATCCAATTCAAGCCGAACAAACCGCTACCGGCCGCATTGGTGAAGGCCATCGTGAAAGCGAAGGTGGCCGAGATCGAACTGCGGTGGCCCACAGGGGGAAAGGCGAAAAAGCCGAACGCAGCGAATGCGATCGGCCTTGAACAACCAACCATACTTTCCTTCGAGACCGCGCAACAGTGGGATGCCTGGTTGAAAAAACACGGCGCTTCCTCGCCCGGCATTTTCCTGCAGATCGGCAAAAAGCACAGCGGGCTCCGCTCCATCACCTCGCCCGAGGCCTTGGAAGTAGCGCTATGCCATGGCTGGATCGATGCCATACGCAAGCCCAAGGACGAACAGAGCTTTCTACAGCGGTACGTGCCCCGCGGCCCGCGCAGCATTTGGAGCAAGATCAACAAGAAGAAGGCGGAAGAACTGATCGCCGCAGGCCTGATGCTGCCCGCCGGGCTGGCCGCCGTGGAGCAGGCCAAAAAGAATGGCCAGTGGCAACGCGCCTATGCACCGGCAAGCACCATTACTGTGCCCAGCGACCTGCAGGCCGAACTGGACCGGAACAAAAAAGCGAAGGCCTTCTTCGCCACGCTGAAAAGCAACAACCGCTACGCCATCCTGCACCGCCTGCACACCGCGAAAAAGCCCGAAACGCGCGCCAAGCGCTTGCAGCAGTACATCGGCATGTTGGAACGCGGCGAAACGTTTTACTGAAAAAACTTGAGCATGGAACCAGCCTTGGTCGCAAGGCCCACCTTGGAGATCACCCGGATCCTTCCGGCCACGCCAACCACGGTATTCGCTGTGCTGGCCCGTTGCCATGCCGGTGATTGCTGGCGCCTGCCCCCGGGCATGGCCGTGCAGCATTGCACGATGAACATGCAGCCGTACGGCCTGTACGAGATCAGGTACCTCGGCGGCAATGGTGCGCCCGCCATCATCCGCGGCCAATTCACCTTGGTGGAAAGCCCGCGCAGGATCGTGTTCAGCTGGCAACGCGAGGACCATGCCGGCGATATATGGTGCGACACCATGGTAGCGATCACCCTGCACGAACACCGCGACGGCACACAATTGCAGCTGGAACAGACCGCATTCGGCGCCGATGAACATTGCGAGGAACACCGCCGCGGCTGGGCCGGCTTCCTGGACCGACTGGCGGCGCACCTGCAACAAAACCGCATGGACACAACCAACCCCTGAACCCAAAACCCCATCACCATGTTCAAGAAGATCCTGCTCGTGCTGGCGCTGCTCGTGGCGCTCATCATCATCGTTTCGCGCTTCCAGCCCGCTACTTGGCACGTGGAGCGCAGTGGCGACATTTCCGCACCCCCCGAAGCGGTATTCGACCAGCTCACCGACTTCCATGGCTGGGCCCGGTTCAACCCCTGGAACGACCTGGACAGCAACATGGTGTTGAGCTATAGCGGCGCCGAACGCGGCGTGGGCGCGAAATACCATTGGGCCGGCAACAGCAACGCCGGCAAGGGCGAAATGACCATCACCGAGGCGCGCCCCAACGAATACGTGAAGATCGGCATGCACTTCATCGAGCCCATGGACGGCACGGCCATTACGGAATTCATCATCCGGCCGGGGCACGGCGGCTCCAACCTCACCTGGGCCATGACGGGCGAGCACAGTTCCTTCAGCCGCATCATCTGCCTGTTCACCAGCATGGACCGCATGATGGGCAGCGAGCTCGAAAAAGGCATCTCGCGCCTGGACCGTGTGTTCACCGGCCGTTGAACAATTCCAGAGAACCTCGAACTCCTTTCAAATCCCCATGCCCCATGGAACAGGACCGCGAACAACGTGAGCGCAACCAGGTCCGAACGCCTGCACCGGACGAGCTCCGCATCACCCGCACCTTCGCCGCGCCGCGGCGGCTGGTGTGGGAAGCCTGGACCACACCCGCCATACTGGTGCGCTGGTTCGGCTGCGCCGCATTCACCTCCGTGCACGCCGAGTCCGACCTGCAGGTGGGCGGGCGCTGGCGCGTGGTGATGCATGCACCCGACGGCACGGCCTACCCCGCCAGCGGGCACTACACCGCGGTGCGGCCCATCAGCCACCTCGCCTTCACCCACCAGTGGGAAAAGCAACCGGTGCCGGTGAACCCGGCCAACCACACCACCCAGGTAACCGTGGACCTTTTCGAGGAGGGCGAAGGCACCCGCATGGAGTTCCGGCAAACCGGACTGGCGACGACGGACTCGCGCGACAGCCACATCGGAGGCTGGTGCGACAGCATGGACGCATTGGCCGCGCAACTGCGCAGGGAGCCCGCGGCGCGAGGCTGAGCAGGCGCGCATCTACCTTCGCTGCCCACCATGAAACTGATCTCCTTCAATGTGAACGGCATACGCGCCGCCGCCCGAAAGGGCCTGCTCGGTGCACTGCGCGAAATGGATGCCGACATCTATTGCTTCCAGGAAATAAAGGCCAGCCCCGAACAGACCGCCGAGGCGCTGGAAGGCCTGGAGGGCTACCACCTCAGCGCGTACTCCGCCGAGCGCCCCGGCTATTCCGGCACCGCCATCCTCTCGCGCGAGGAACCCATGCGCGTGGTCCATGGCATCGGCGGCGATGAGCACAACAGCGAGGGCCGCGTGATCACCGCGTTCTTCGCGGGGCACATCGTGGTGAACGCCTACATGCCCAACAGCGGGCAGGGACTGAAACGCCTGCATTACCGCCAGCAGTTCGACACGGCGCTGCGCGGGTACTTGGTGGAACTGGCCGCCGGCGAAAGGCCCGTGATCTTCACCGGCGACCTCAACGTGGCGCATCAACCCATCGATATCGCAAGGCCCAAGGCCAACTACAACAAGACCGCCGGCTACACCCAAGTGGAGATCGACGGTTTCTCGGCCCTGCTCGACGCCGGCTTCGTGGACACCTACCGCCATTTCCACCCCGAGGTGGTGGCCTACAGTTGGTGGAACCAGCGCTTCGGCGCAAGGGCCAAGAACATCGGCTGGCGGATCGATTATGTGCTGGTGAGCAGCGGCTTCGAGAAAAAGGTGAAGGAAGCCTTCATCCTGAACGAAGTGATGGGCAGCGACCATTGCCCCGTGGGCATTACCTGGTAAACCCGCGCGAAGCGTGAAGAACCTGATCAAACTGGAAGAGGCCGCGCAATTGGCCGGCAGCGTGGCGGCCTTGGCGTGGCTGGGCGCGCCATGGTGGGCCTACCTGCTTATGGCCATCGGGCCCGATGTGGGCATGGTGGGCTACTTGGCCGGGCCCCGCACGGGCGCCATCACCTACAACCTCTTCCACCACAAGGGCTTGGCATTGGCCGTGGCGGCAGTCGCGCTTTTTACCTCGCCTGCGCCATGGCTCATCGCGGCCGCGGTGCTGTACGGCCACGCCAGCCTCGATCGCCTGTTCGGCTTCGGCCTGAAATACCCCGACCAGTTCAAGCACACGCACCTGGGCTGGATCGGCGGTGCCGGGCCGCAACCCTAACGCCGCTTGGTTGAGGCCGTGTCTGCGAAAGAAACAAAGCTTTCTCCCCCTATTTTGCTATTGTGAAAGCAAAATTTCCAAGGCACTTTTGGTGTGCCTTGTACGGGCTTTGTTCAACTTAAATCCGAGACCCATGCTATTTCCTTTACGCATCTACCGCTGGCTTGCCTTTCTCGTTTTACTGCCAACCGTGGTCGGCCTACGGGCCGAGCAAGTGGAAGAGGCACGGGCCCGGGTACTGGCTGCAAGGTTCATTTCGGCGCAGGACATGCGCTTTTCGAACTTGCAGGCAAGCGAACTCAACTTGGTCCAGGAAGTGGTTGACCCGGCCATGGGGAACAAGGCCGAATATGTGCTCTATCGCATTTTCAATGTGGGACAACAGGGTTTTGTCATCGTTAGTGGCGATGACCGTGTACTGCCTGTGCTCGGCTATTCCACCGAGGTTTCCTTTTCCGGGGGCGGATTGCCCAGCAACGTTGCCAAGTGGTTGGACGGATGCCGCACGGAAATACGGAATGCCTTGGAGGCCGATGGTGAACCTTCACGTGCCCCACTGGACGAGTGGGCGCGCTGGGAGACCGCTGCTGGTCCAGACCATACAGCAACCAGGGCAGCAGTAGCGCCGCTGCTGCAAACCACTTGGGACCAACCCAGTCCATACAATGCCCTGTGCCCCGGAGGTTCAGTGACCGGCTGCGTTGCCACGGCCATGGCCATGGTCATGAAATACCACAACTGGCCCGCACAAGGAACCGGATTCCACTCCTACAACTCTCCTTCCTATGGCACGCTATCGGCGAACTTCGGCGCCACCACATACAACTGGGCGGCCATGCCCAACAACGTCACCAGCGCCAATAACGCCGTGGCCACGCTCATGTACCATTGCGGGGTGAGCGTGGAAATGCAATACAGCCCCCAAGTGAGCGGTGCATGGGTGATCCAGGCGAACAGCCCGGGAACCGACCATAACACGGAATACGCGCTGAAGAATTACTTCAATTACAGCACAAGCATGCAGGGCCTGAAAAGGGCTGATTACAGCGATACGCAATGGATCAACAAAATGAAGGCCGACCTGGATGCCTCGCGGCCCATTATTTACGACGGCTTCGGTAGCGGCGGCGGGCACTGCTTCGTGGCGGACGGATATGACAACAACGATTTTTTCCATTTCAACTGGGGATGGGGCGGAGCCTTCAACGGTTATTTCAACATCAATTCCCTAAATCCTTCCGGCCAAGGCACTGGTGGGGGCACCGGTGCCTACAACAGTGGGCAAGAAGCCATTTTCGGCATTCAGCCCCCCGGTGGTGGCGGTGGCACGGGCGGCGATGGACAACAGAGCTACAATATGGCCCTATACACTTGGGTCGTACCTTCTTCCGGCACGATCTACTACGGTCAAGGATTCTCGGTGACAACGAACATCGCCAACAACGGGACCAACAATTTCAGCGGCGATTACTGTGCGGCCATTTTCGATGCCAGCAGCAATTTTTATGGCTACGTGCAAACCCTTTCCAACTATACCCTGCAACCCAATTACGTGTACTCCAACAACCTTGTTTTTACCACAACTGGGCTGTTCTCCATGTTACCGGGTTCCTATTACATCGGCATTTTCTACCGGCCCACCAATGGCGATTGGGTGCTAGTGGGCAACAGCGGCAGCTATACCAACCTGGTACCGATCAACGTGATCAATCCAAATGACATTGAGCTTAATGCTGAGCTGACCGCCACACCGGGAACCACAGTTGCACAAGGCGCACAGTTCTCCGTCAACACGAACATCCTCAATGATGGAACTGCCACGTTCACGGGCCAATACGGCATTGGACTGTACAACCTCGACGGCACGTGGGCGCAGGACATCGGAGTGCTCAACGAAACCCAAGGTTTGCCCGGCGGATACACGTACCTCGCGCCCTACCTTACTTTCGGGCCTGTTCCGATCACGGTGCCGCCCGGAACGTATTTGTTGGCGGCCCAGCACAATCCGAACAACACCGGATGGCAGCTCACCGGTTCGTCGTACCACTCCAACCCGGTCTTCGTCACTGTAACGGCATCCGCTTTGGCCCCAGATCCATACGAAGTGAATAACACAGCGGCACAAGCATATGCCCTGCCTGTGAATTTTACAGGCAACATGGCCACAGTGGCCTCTACGGGAAGCAACCTGCACAACACGGCCGACCAGGACTTTTACAAGCTGGTGCTGCCAATGGGCCACAGCTATGTGATCAACCCTAGGCTACACGACTCCTACAACAGCGGCAATGGGCAGGCGTACACGGTGGATGGCATGTTCTCATATTCGCTTGATGGCGGGAACACATGGTCGGCCGTGTACGACGACATCATGCCTGGGGCGATCAATATGGCCAACGGGGGAACGGTACTTTTTCACGTGGCCCCGTACTTCCAAGGTCTCACGGGCACGTACCTCCTGCAGTTCAGCATTACGCGGAACTTGATAAGCGCGGTGGATGAGCAAATGGCCGGGGAAGCCCTGCGCATTTACCCCAACCCGGCAAAGGACCACGTG
>JBIQMI010000094.1:1398-11658 GCA_044463585.1 Cryomorphaceae bacterium | reverse complement strand
TCGCCACTCCCACCAGCTCAGCCTCCGAGGGTGCAGGAACGGCAACGATCACCATGCCCATCAATCCGGCCCCAAGTGCGGCCGGCACGGTCAGCGTAACCATTACAGGCGGCACGGCCACTTACGGGGCCGATTACACCACGGTACCCAATGCGGTGGCGAGCGTGATCACTGTTAATGTGCCTGCCGGCTCAACCAGCGTCAGCTTTACGATCAACATCGTGGACGATGCCCTTCCGGAAAGCGATGAAACCATCAATTTCAGCATCACATCCACCACGGGAGGAATTTTCATAGGCCCGGGCAATGCGCATGTGTTCACCATCCTCGATAACGATTTCGTGCCCACGGCAAGTTTTGCCACCACCAGCATAAGCGCACTGGAGGGGGCGGGTGCACAAGCCTTCACCATCTACCTCACCACGCCGCATTCCGCGGGAAACCTCACCATACAGATCTCCAATGGACCCGGCGCGGCCTACGATTCCGACTATACCACGCTTCCCGATGGAAGCAGTGGCACATTCATCATCCCGTTCAGCTCTGCCGCCACAAGCATTTCATTCACGGCCACCCCCCTGTTGGACGGCCAGGCCGAGCCCACCGAAACAGTAACCTTCACGATCATCGCCATCAGCGAGCCCACCATGGTCATTGGGGCCAACGCCAGTGCAACGCTTCACATTGGGGACATCGATTCGCCGCCAACGGTGCTCATTCCCGGCGATCTGGTGGTTGTTGGCGTGAACGCGAATGAAAACGCCTGCGGCGGAACTGTCGGGGAGGACAGGGTGAGCTTTTTCGCCTTCAAGGACATTACCTACGGTACCGAGATCATCATTACGGACAACGGTTACGAACGGTGCAACAACCCCGGGCACTGGGGCAACCAGGAGGGAACCGTAAAGATGCGCCGTACCGGCGGGGCCATACCGGCGGGACAGGTCATCACATTCGCGATCACCGGTGTCACCGGATCGGGGAATATCGTGGCCATGGCCCCGGATGCCCAGTGGACTTGCACGAACATCAATACTCCCACTGGTGCCGGCGGCATAAACGCGGTGAACATGAACGTAGGCGGCGACCAACTGTTCTTCATGCAAGGCGGAGTATGGAACAGTGGCAGCAACAACAACAGCGACGCCACATATACCGGGACGATCCTTTACGGCTTCAGCACCAACCCCACCTACCCTTGGTCGGCCACCTGCCCATCACCGGCGGCGAACCAGCGAAGCAATCTCCCGCCTGGCGTGGAATGTTTCAGCACCAACCCCACCTTGGCCAGCGATTTCAATAAATACACGGGACCCATTACGGCCGCAACACCCCGCGACTGGATCATCCGCATAGAGAACACCTCCAATTGGAGTTCGTACCCCAATTGTTCGCAATACAATTCAAGCGGCTACAACTGGCTCACGGCCCCCATCCTGCCGATCATTCCCGGCGGCATGACGCATGGCCTATGGCGCGGCAGCGTGAACACGGATTGGTTCGAATGCAAGAACTGGGATGACGCGCGCATACCGAACGCACTCACCGATGTGGTGATCAATTCCACCGCCACCAACAATTGCAACGTGGGCATATCCCCTGGCCTGAACCCGGGCGGGACGGCAGTGTGTGCAACCCTCACCCAAACCATCACCACAACGCCGAGGGTGCTCCACATACGCGACAACAGCACCCTGAATGTGGGCGGGCTGTACAAAGTGCAGAACCAAAGCACAACGGACATCGTGAACTATGTGATGACGGGCGCCACCCTGAATGCAGGGTCCGTTGAGCTGTCCGGCAACACGAATCGAATAACGTTGAACGCCGCCTACAACAATGCCCTGTTGAATATAGCCGGCAACTTGACCCTGGGGACCACGAGCACCCTGAGCCTGCAACCCACGGTAGGCCAAACCGCCTACATGCAGCTTGGGGGTGACTTCATCAACAACGGGCCCGAAGCGCAATTCCTTGAGATCCGCAGCGACGTACTGCTGAATGGGACGGGCGACCAGCACATATTGAACACGGACCCGATCGAGAAATTCGCGGTGTTGCGCGTGAACAAACCCAGTGGGGATGTGATCCTGTCCAATTCCATCGAGGTCCGCACCAACCTCGACCTTGTGCGGGGGCGTGTGTTCAGCACCGGTGCGGCCTTGCCCACCCTGCTGGTGAACAGTACGGCCACCAATGCGAGCAACCTCAGTTTCGTGCACGGTCCGCTGAAGCGCATCGGCAACACCGACTTCACCTTCCCCATAGGCAAAGGGAACACCTACCGCCCGGCCATGCTTTCCGGCATCACCGGTATCAACACCGTGGGCTTCACGGCGGAATACTTTGCCCAGAGCGCCCAGGATGATATTGGCTGGGCCCACGATTGGCCTGCGATCAACCATGTGAGCGATTGCGAATACTGGCGCATAGACCGTGCTGCCGGTACGCCCAATGCACGGGTAACCCTTACCTGGGACACACCGGCCAGCTGCGGTGTGGACAACCTGCCGGAATTGCGCACCGCCTATTGGAACGGCACCCTTTGGACCGATCGGGGCGCATTCAACGTTACCGGCACCAATGCGTCGGGCTCGATCTCCACCTCCGTGGTGGAAAGCTCATTCCTGCAAAGCGCCAATTACTGGACCCTGGCCTCCAGCAGCACCAATAATCCGCTGCCGATCGAGCTGCTTTCCTTTACTGCCTACCCGCAAGGCCAACAAGTGCAACTGGAGTGGAGCACGGCCAGTGAGCGCAACAACGAACGTTTTACCGTGGAGCGCAGCGCTGATGGAGTGGAATTCAGTACGCTGCTTTCCATGCCCGGCGCCGGCAACAGCGTGGACCTGTTGCGCTATGCGGCACTCGACCCCACCCCTTTGCAAGGCTTGGGCTACTACCGCTTGCGCCAAACTGATTTCGATGGACGCAGCGAGGTAAGCGATGCGGTGCCGGTGTACTTAGGCAGCCGGTCGGCTGACCTGGTCGTGTTGTACGGCGTGAACCAATTACTACTGGAGCACCATATGCCGGCAGGCAGCATGTTGCAGATCATGGAACCCACCGGGCGCGTGGTAGCCACGGCCACCATAGGCCAGGGCCCAGTGGTGCGCCTGCCCATGGACGGATTGGCCCGCGGCCTGTACATCGTACGGGTGCAGAACGGCGGCGAGGCGCGCTCCACGCGTTTCGTGCATTAAGCAGCTATGACGTTTCCTGCAGCACAAGCAGCGGCACGCTGATGTGCATGGCCATGCGCTTGCTGGTGCTGGCCTGGAACAACCGCTCCCAAAAACCTTTCTGCCGGTGCACCAGCACCACCAATTGGGCCTTTTGGCCCGCCGCGAACTGGTCTACCGTGGCGGTGACGTCGTTGCCGGTAAGCAGGTTGAAACCGTGCGGTAGGTCGTGCAGCCAGGTCCCCAACAGCTCGCGCCTTTCCGCCCGGTCGTCGGGGCCGTCCTGCTTGCGCACGTGCACCACTTCAACCCTTGCCTTGGCCCATTTGGCCAACCTCACCATGGGCCGCAAGGTCTGCCTTTCCAGCGTGCCGCCATCATCGCCGAACACGATCCGAAGCAACGGCGCAGGTTCCCATTCCGAAGGCACTGCGATCACCGGCACCTTTGAACCGGTGACGGCCATTCCGGTATTGCGGCCCACGCGCCCGTAATTGCCCTCGCCCTGGGTGCCCATCACCACGTAATCGGCCGGATGCTTGGCGTTCAGCTCATTGATCGCATGCGCCAATTGTTCGAATGAGCTGCGCAGCGCCACCTGCGCCATGGGTACATGCTTTCGCAAGCGGCGCTTCATGCGCAACAGGCCGTTGCGAGACCGCCGCGCGGTATCCAAGTGCACCGGCACCAGCGCGTTGCGGTAGGCCTGCTTCAAGAACGTATTGAGCATGGTGTAGCGCACCCCGTCCGTGCCGAAAACGTCCACGGCGAATTGCATGGCCTTGAAGGAAGTGTCGCTGAAATCGGTGGGTAGGATCACGTGTAGCATGGCAGGCTTGTTAGCCGCAAAATTGGCCAGGCAAGGCCATATGCCGGCAAACGAAGATCAGTTCCGGTTCAAAACCAAAGGCACATCTTCGTGCCACGATCAAACAACGAACCCCATGAACGAGCGCAAACAAGCCATGTATGCCGGCCTCGGCCATCTGTTCTACAGCATTGCCGCAAGCGATGGCCATGTGGCCCAAGAGGAATCAGACAAGGTGAAGAAGCTGGTGCGGTCACAATGGATGCCGCTGGAGCCGGCCTTTGACAGCGTGGGCACCGACCTGGCCTATTACATAGAGATCGGTTTCGACCATGCCCATGCCGCCAGCATGAGCGCCGATGCCGCCTTCAACAAATTCCGCGAGGTGGCCGAGGAGCACGCCGAGGAATTCGACCCCAGCACGCGCAACATGGTAACCCGCGCGGCAAAGGCCGTGGCCGATACCTTCGACGGCAAGAGCAAGGAGGAGAAGAAAGTGCTGGAGCGGTTGGCCGCCGTATTCAAATAGACGGCACCTTAAACCGTGTCGGCCAGCAGGCTGAACCGCGGGTCCAACGGGTCCAGTTCCGCCAGCAGCCGGTCGAAAAACGCAGGCCCTTCCTTGGCGTACCAAGGGATGAAATTCTCGCGTCGCTCCTGCAGCCCGTTGCCGGGGAAAAGATGGTCGCGAACAAGTTCGAGCTGCTGCAGCGGCGCCTCCTGTTCGCGCTTGGCCGCGGCCACCAGCTTCTTTTCGAAGGCCTCCAAGCCATTGAGGGCACGCTGCCCGATCGCGTTCACCGCGCCTTCCAAGGTGGGATCGGCCGCTTTGGCACGTTCCCTCAATTCAGCATAGAAACGCTGCAGCATCTGCCGCTCGTCCTGCACGGACACTGAAAATGAGGCGCGCTCCTTCGCCACCCGGGCCTGCAGTTCATGTTCCGGCAGGAAAATATCCGGCCATTGCAACTCCAAGGCTTCCATCCGCGAGGCATCCTTTGCGTTGAAAAACCCGGCTGAGGTGCGCAGCATCAGCACGGGCAGGGGTACTTGCACCGCCTGGAACAACCAGCGCAGTTGAAGCCAATAGGCCAACTCCCCTCCTCCGCCCACATAGGCCACGTTGGGCAGGATCGTTTCCTGGTAGACCGGGCGCAGCAGCACATTGGGCGAAAACCGCTCCGGCCGGGCCTCCAATTCGGCCAAAAGCTCCTCAGGCCCGAATGCGGGTCCACCGCCAAGCACTTGGTAGCGCCCGTTCTCCAATTCGATGCGGTCGCGGTGGCCGGGGCGCAGGTAGAACAGGTTGATGTCGCGCGCATGTGCCTGGCTCCGCCAATGCTCCTCCAATTTCTGGTCGGCATATTCCACGCACCGCACGGCCACCTGATTGAGCAATTCCTCGCGCATCACCGGCACGAAGAGCGACTTGAGCGCATGGTCATCTCCATCCAGCACGACCACCCCGAACCGGCCGAACAAAGCATTTACGAAACGCCGGGTGGCTTGGGCCAGTGTGAATTCCGGGCGGTAGCATTCCCTGAGCAGGACGCGCATTTCGTCGGCGTGCGTGCCATGCCCGAATGCCTTTTCCGCCTTATCCAGTACTTCCCCGATGCCCTCGAGCCGCATGTCCCCCACGGTCCCGGCCGGTTCACCGGGCCACGCCACGCGGTTCCCGTTGATCCAAGTATGGTCGATCTCGGCCCGGTCATGGTCTTCGGTGGCCATCCAAAAGACCGGCACCACCGGGCGCTCCGCGGTGGACAACTCGCGCGCCAAGCGCACCACGTTCAGGATCTTGAAAGGCACGTACAGCGGCCCGGTGAACAAGCAAAGCTGGTGGCCCGTGGTTACCGTAAGCGTGGCCGCCCCGCGCAAACGGTCGAGGTTGGCCCGCACCGCAGGGTGCATATCCATGCCGATGTATTGCCGCTCCAAGGCTTCGCAAAGCGTGGCACGCGCTTCCGGGCTGAAGCGGCGCGTTTGGGCGGCCTCTTCCAGCCCTTGCCTGTTGGGCGGCCACTGGTAGAATTGCCGCAGCCCCGGTTCGCCCTGCAAATAGTCGATGACCAACCGGCTGAACCTTCCTGTGGCACTGTACGGAATGGCAATTCGCTGCATGGGCCGCGAAGGTAGCACGGGCCTGTACGGCGCTTCGTTCGGCAAATGGAACCGCCATTGTTCAAGCCAGAGGCTGGCAGCTAATAGCTGGAGGCTTGCACTAAAAATGGTCCCGACCGGAGCTTAATTTGCATTCATTCAAGCTGCGAGCACATGCCCATACGTATGACCCCCGATGAAGGACAAGGCAATGCAAGGCCCGGCCCCGGCCGCCGACCCACAGGCGGTGGCGGTGGAGGTGGCAGCATCGGCAGCTTGGCGCCGCTGTTGCTCAGCTTTCTGTTCCGCCGGCCCAAGCTGCTGATCGTTGCCCTTGTGCTCTTCGGCCTGTACTACGCCTTTAGTGGGGGCTGCTCCAGCGACCCGGCAACCGGTGGACTGAACAACGTGGTGGGCAAACTGCTTACGGTAAGGGGCGCGAATTTCGATCCCGCCCTGTACGACAAGGCCGAGGTGTACGAACCGCTTGCGGACAATGTGAAGGCACCGCTGCCCGAGCGCGTTAGCTTGGAGCAATTCGCGCCGAAGCGCCTGAACCAGGGGCAGCAAGGCTCGTGCGTGGCCTGGGCCAGCGCCTACGGGGCGCGCACCATTGTGCAGGCACAGGCCACCGGCAGCGATCCGGATGCCACCGCATTCAGCCCCAGCTTCCTGTATAACCAGATCAAGCTCAGCAACGATTGCCAAGGCTCGTACATCATCCGCGCCATGGACAATATGAAGGCGGGCGGGGTGCTCCCCTTCAGCCAATTCGGTTACACCGATGAAAGCTGCCGCAAGTTGCCCTCGGCATCGGAAAAGGAACTGGCGCAGGAGTTCCGGATCAAGGGCTACCAGCGTTTGAGCTATGGCGGCGATGACCAACGCACGGACATGCTGGCGATCAAGCAGCAGCTCAGCCAAGGCTCGCCGGTGGTGATCGGCATGATGGTGGGCGGCACGTTCATGCAGGCCATGCAGGGCAAGGACGTATGGACGCCCTCGCGCGACGACTACCGCATGGCGGGGTATGGAGGCCATGCGATGTGCGTGATCGGCTATGATGATTACAAGGAAGGAGGCGCTTTCCAGTTGATGAACAGCTGGGGCCCGGAATGGGGCCGCGACGGCATTGCCTGGATGCGCTACCAGGACTTCGACTACTTCGCCCGCGAGGCCTATGCCGTGTACCCGCAGGGAAAAGGCATCAATGTCCGCCCGGAGGAATTCGACATCCGTTTCGGCCTGGTGCCGGTGGATGCGAAAGGCAACCGGTTGGGACACCACATCGCGCTGGACCATGTGGGTGGGCGCGTATTCCGCACTCGCACGCCCTTGCGCAAGGGCGACCGGTTCAAGATCGAGGTAACGAACAATGTGGAGTGCTATACCTATGTACTGGGCGAAGAGACGGATGGTTCCTCGTACGTGCTTTTCCCATACACGCCCAAGCATTCGCCCTATTGCGGCATCACCGGCACACGGATCTTCCCAAAGGACCAAAGCCTGACCGCCGATGAAACGGGCGCCACGGATGTAATGGCGATCGTTGTGGCCAACCAGCCGCTGGATTACCCCAAGCTGAACCAGGCGATGAACGCGGGGCAGGCCGTGGGCCTCGATGCCAAGTTGGAGGCCGCATTGGGCGCTGAGCTCACCCCCGGGGAAGCGCCTCGCTACACCGCTGGCGAGACGATCGGCGCCACTGTGGCCGCCCGAAAAAATATGTTGGCCATTGTGCTGATGGTGGATAAACGATAACGGCGGCCACTACATTTGGAGGACCATCCACCACCATGAAAAAGCTGCTTTTCGTCCTTGTTGTTCTGGTCCTGCTGGCCCAGTTCGTGCGGCCCGCCCGCATTGCCGAACCCGTTGACCCGGCAACGGACCTGATCGCGCTAACGCACCCACAGGCGGAAGTGGAACAGCTGCTGCGTACCGCGTGCTACGATTGCCATAGCGGCCAACCCCGGTACCCTTGGTACGCCAAGATCACGCCGGTGAACTGGTGGATGGACAACCACATCAAGGAGGGGCGCGAGCATTTCGACGCCAGCACCTGGGGCAAGGTGGAAAATTGGAGCCGCGACCACCAGGCCAAGGAAGCCGTGGAAATGATGGACCAAAAGGAGATGCCGTTGAAGTCCTACATCTGGCAACACCCCGATGCCAAGCTCACCGATGCGCAGTACCAGCTCATTTCGGACTGGTTTGAGCACCTGCGCGATGGTTCATGGGATATCGAAAAGGCCCGCCGCAAGGCTGCTGGCCAGTAAACCTATTTCACCTCCTTGGCCGGGTCCAGCTTGCGCAGGATCGAGGCGGCCATTTCAGCGTTCACGCGATCGATTGTGATGCGCTTGCCCTTGCGCACGCGCACCAGGTACACCAGCGGGTCCACGCCGATGTGCGCCGTGCCGATGTTGATCTCCACAGGTTCCCCATCACCGATGCGGAAGCTCACCGGCACGTCTTCGGTGCGCGGCACGATCTTCAATACGCGGTAGCCATCAACGGTCAATTGGGCCTCCGGGCCGCCGTACACGAACATTTGGAGCACCGTGTCCATGTCGGAGTATTTGCTGTAGAGGAACAGGTGGTCACTGGTTTCCTCGGTCGTTTCCAACGTGGCATGGGCCATGGGTTTCAACGCCCCGGTCAACATGTCCAGTTCAAGCGGAACAATGGCACCTTGGGCCGAGGATGCATATAGTGCTGCGCCGATCGCGCCGAACATGACCCCTACCGCCACGACCACGCCTGCGTTCGGGGCCGCGCTGTACTGGGAAATGAACCGATCGCCATCGCGCTCCAGCCGCAGGTAGTCGCTGCCGATGTTCACGTACGCGTAGGTGCCATCGCTGAAGCCCCAATTGGCATCAGCGACCGCTTCACCTTTGGCCGGCTTCAGCTTCACCAAACGCCCGTCGCCCGCAGACCTGTGCTTTATGGTGAATTGCGTCGCGGTATCCGGGTGCTGTTGCAGGAAATCATTGAATCCGGGGTACAGGCCCCGCGCAGGTGCGCCGCTCTCCAATACGGCATGGACATGGTCGCGGGGCTCGAACGATCCGCGCTGCGGCACGGCCACAAGCGGTACGGGAGCGATGCTGCCCTTTGCTTGCGCTGCGGTGTACGCGGCCATGCCTCCGGCAAACGCGGCCGCAATGCTTGCCGGTTGCTTTGCGGTGGCATCCATGCCGCCGCGCCATTTGGTGGTGGCCGCATGGGGGAAGATCCGGTACCAGCCGCTGTCCGTTAGCGTGAGCAGCTCGAAATTCAGGCCGCAGAAGCAGAACTCCGCATAACCATCGGCACGCTCATCCACCTCCAACGCGTTGATGCGCATGGTGCAATGCACCGTTCCGGTCGTCGGGACGCCGTTTTTCACCAAGCCCTGCACCGAGGCGGAAACACCATTCACCAAAAATGCCGGCGTGCGCTTGTTGCCCATTCCCTTGGAAACGGTGCCGATGCGCGCATCATCGGGGAAGCTGGTGATCACCGAATCCAAGTACAGCCCTGCCGGAACTTCGATCGGCGTTGCCGTGGCAAGGTCGATCATGTGCTGGCCCTGTGCCGCGGTAGCGATTAAACCGGCGGCCATAAGCGCGCACCACGGGTTGAGCTGGACCGGGCAGCGCATGATCAGACGGGAACGGCCTCCAATTCATGCTCGCGGGCAGCGGTAACGCGTACCTCGGCAAAGTCACCAATGCGTAGGTGCCCGGCCGCTGTGGGTATGAGCACGTCGTTGTCCACTTCGGGCGAATCATGCTCGGTGCGGGCGTAGTAGCGGCCGCCTTCGGCCTTGTCCACCAGCACCCTGAAAACCTTGCCCACTTTGCGCTGGTTGAGGTCGTAGCTGATGCCACCCTGCAATTCCATGACCTCGGTGGCCCGTTGGCGCTTCACCTCGTCGGGCACATCGTCCTGCATGGTGTGGGCGTGTGTATCCTCCTCGTGGCTGTAGGTGAAACAGCCCAGCCGGTCGAATTGCATACGTTCGATCCAGCGCAGGTTGTCCTGGTGGTCTTCCGTCGTTTCCCCTGGAAAACCGGCGATGAGCGTGGTGCGTATGGCAATGCCGGGCACTTTCTGGCGGATCGTATCCACCAGGGCCTCGGTTTTTTCCTGTGTGATGCCGCGCCGCATGCGCTTGAG
>JBIQMI010000094.1:0-1388 GCA_044463585.1 Cryomorphaceae bacterium | reverse complement strand
GGGCATGTCGAGGTACTTGCAGATGTTGCTGCGCTCGCGCATCACGTCCAGCACTTCCATGGGGAAACCGCTGGGGAACGCGTAGTGGAGACGAATCCAATCGATCCCTTCCACATCGGAGAGCCTGGCCAACAGCTCGTGCAGATTCCGCTTGCCGTAGATGTCGAGGCCATAGTAAGTAAGGTCCTGTGCGATCAGGATCAATTCCTTGGTGCCGTTGGCCGCCAGTTGCCGCGCACTCTTCACCAGTTCCTCCATGGGCGTGCTGATGTGCTTGCCGCGCATGAGGGGAATGGCGCAGAAGGAACATTTGCGGTCGCAGCCCTCGCTCACCTTGAAGTAGGCGAAGTGCGCCGGCGTGGTCAGCAGCCGCTCCCCCACCAGCTCATGCTTGTAATCGGCCTTGAGCGTTTTCAGCAACCGCGGCAGGTCGCGCGTGCCGAACCAGGCATCGATCTGCGGAATGCCCTCCTGCAGCTCGGGTGCATAGCGCTGGCTCAGGCAGCCGGTGACGTACACTTTTTCCACCAGGCCCTCGTCCTTGGCCTTGGCGTAAGCCAGGATCATATCGATGCTTTCCTGCTTGGCGTTGTCGATGAAGCCGCAGGTATTGATCACCACCACATTGTGGTCGCCGCCCTTGGCCTCGTGGTCCACCGCAATGTTGTTCGCCTTTAGCTGGGCCATCAGCACTTCGCTGTCCACCACATTCTTCGAGCAGCCCAACGTGATCACGTTCACCTTGGTGGGCTTTAGGGTCTTGGCTTTCATCGTTGTTGCGGGATCAGGTGCCCGTGCGCATTTCGATCACTTGCTGCAGGTTCCCGGCGGCCATTTCCTCCTTGAACCAAGGTTGGCGCCCCAGTTCTTCCAGCACGTCGGGTTCCAAGTCCGTAAGGTACACGTTGCGGCGTTTGGCCTGCATGCCGAGGACGATATCCTCCAAGCGCTTCAACCCGGTTGCGTCGATGTAGGGCACATAGCGCATGCGCAGCACCACCGTGCGGTGGCGGTCGTTCAATTCCGAAAGTACCTGCTGGTACCGCAGGGCCGCGCCAAAGAACAACGGGCCGGTGATCTCGAACACCTGCATATCCTTTGGTATGTTCAGCAGTTCATGGCCCACCTCGGTGGCGGATGAGCCGGTTTTTTCGCGCAGCACGGGCCGCAGGTCGGTGATGTCGGCCATGCGCTTCATGAAGATGAACGCCGCCAGCACCATGCCCACCTGAATGGCCAGCACCAGGTCGAAGAGCACGGTAATGGCGAAGGTGGTGAGCAGCACGGCCAGGTCGTAGCGGTTTCCTTTCAAGGCTTGCCTGAAATAGCTCCATTCGCCCATGTTCCAGGCTACCACCACCAATATGCCCGCGAGGCTGGCCATGGGC
>JBIQMI010000093.1:0-11671 GCA_044463585.1 Cryomorphaceae bacterium | reverse complement strand
GGCGCGCTGCACGTCCACGGCCCGGGCTGCGGCCATGACCACGATCACGACGCCAAGCCCGCCAAGAAGGCCGCGGCCAAGAAGGCGCCGGCCAAGGCGGCGAAGGCCGAGGCTGAGACGAACGACGAGAAGCCGGCTCCGGCCAAGAAGCCCGCTGCCAAGAAGGCCGCCAAGGCTGCTGACGAGGCGCCCGCCGCCGATGCGCCTGCCAAGGCCCCGGCGAAGAAAGCCGCTGTTAAAAAGCCTGTTGCCGCAAAGCCGGCCAAGCCAAAGCAAACAGCGGCCACAACGAAGAAAGCAGTGAAGAACGTGAAGAAGACGACCGTAAAGCCCGCGGCCAAGAAAGCTGCGGCAAAAAAATCAGCTACTACAAAGGCAGCTCCCAAAGCGGCGCCCAAGAAGAGCGCAACCGCGAAAACCGCGACCAAGGCAGCGCCGAAAAAGGCTGCCACGCCGGTGAAGCCCGCAGCGCCCAAAAAGGCAGCCAAGGCCGCGCCGGCGGCACCGAAGAAGGCCGCAGTGAAGAAAACGGCCGCGAAAACGGTGGCAGCACCCAAGGCAGCGCCCAAGAAGGATGGCCGCAGGCGCCGCAAGGCCGCTGCGCCCGAGCCGGTGGAAAGCAAAGCAGCGGCAAGGCCATTGGTTACCCCCGGCGTGGGGCCTACCATGCCCAGGGTAACGCCCATGGTGGCCGTGCAGGTAAGCACCCTGGAAAGCAGCGATAAGGTGCGCTACAACGACCAGGAGCTGGAGGAATTCCGCGCGATCATCAATGCGAAGCTGGAGGATGCGCGGCGCGACTATGAGCTGTTGAAGCAGACGTTGGCCAACACCGACAACAACGGCACCGAGGACACCAGCCCCTCGTTCAAAATGATCGAGGACGGCAGTGAAACCCTTGGCCGCGAAGAGACCGCGCAATTGGCCGGACGCCAGGAAAAGTTCATCAAGCACCTTGAGGACGCCCTGCTCCGCATCCGCAATAAAACCTACGGCATCTGCAGGGTCACCGGCCGCCTGATCAGCAAGGAGCGGCTGCGTTTGGTGCCGCATGCCACGTTGAGCATCGAGGCCAAGCAGCAGATGAGCAACTGACCGCACCATTCCGGTGAAGCGTCCTGCACTGATCATTCTGGCCGTCCTGTTGGCGGACCAAGTCCTGAAATTCTGGGTGAAGCAGAGCTTTTTCCTGGGGGAATCGGTACCGCTTTTCGGGCAAGGCCACACTTGGGCCTATCTGCAATTCGTGGAAAACCGGGGCATGGCGTTCGGCCTTGAACTCGGCGGCACAGCCGGAAAAATGGCCCTGACCATTTTCCGCATTTTGGCGCTGGTGGGCATTGGCTGGTTGTTGCATAAAGCGGTGAAGGAAAAGCGCAACCGCTTGCTGGAGGTCAGCTTGGCCCTGGTATTTGCAGGGGCGTTGGGCAACATCATCGACAGCGCTTTCTATGGCCTGATCTTCGATGCCAGTACGCCGTTCAAGAAGGCCGTGCTTTTCCCCCCGGATGGCGGATACGCCCCGTTGCTGCATGGCGCCGTGGTGGACATGTTCTATTTCCCGTTGGTGCACGGCCGCTTCCCACAGTGGGTTCCCCTGTGGGGCGGGCAGGAGTACGAGTTCTTCAGGCCGGTGTTCAACATTGCGGATGCGGCCATTAGCGTGGGGATCGTAATGGTGGTGTTGGTGCAGCGCAACCACGAAAAGCGCACGAAGGGCCAGAAGGTCGCGCCAGCCGCGGAAAGCGCGGTGGAGGTGGGCGCCAAGGAGTGATCCACCGCCTCACAATTTCACCCTTAGTCCGAAGTATTGCAGCGAACCGACGTCCCAGGCAGGGCCGGTGCCGGAAACCTGGGCATAGCGCAACTGCGGATCGATCTCGGCAAAAAGATGGACCCGTTGCCAGAAGGGATGCGTGCGGTGAAGCAGAAAGTCCATGCCCAAGGGTATGTGCCCTTGCAGCCACAATCCGGTGTTGTTGGCGTACCACTCGGTTGTTTCCGGCTCATGCCCACCGGCGGGTTGTCCGCCAGGCGGCCGGTATCCCGGCGGGAAGGAATGCCCCGCCGTGTGCTGCACCTCCGTGCGGACATTGTGTACCAGTCCGGCGCCCATGCCAAGCCCGCCATACAATGAAAAGCGTGTTGGCATCCGCCAGATCAAGGCGGCCTGTAACGCAAGGATGCGGTATTGCACCCCGATCCGGTACTTGCTCCAATGCACGGAATCGATCAGGTAGGTGGCACCCGTATGTGAAGAGGTGAGGGTATCGAAAGGAACACGGTCCACCCGGTCATAGGAGGCGCCCATGCCCAACGGACCGGTGGCCACTAGCCCCAAGCGCAGCTCCGGCCCGCTGTGCTGCCGCTTGAAGGGGAATAGGCTGATGCCGCCGAAGAACAGTCCGGGCTGGCCAAGGCCATTTGCATGCACCAACCCGGTGCGGTTGTTGAAGGAATACCCTTCCGGCATGCCGGCCAACAATGGCGAATCCTTCGCCAACCGCGCGACATCCGCGGGAAGGAGCGCCGAAAAGGGCTGCTCGTAGCCGCCGCTTGCAACGTGGGCAAAACCCCAGCGCGAGGTACCGCCTTCCTCCTCCTGGGCCATAAGCCCTACGCCGCCTAGCCCGCAGAACAGCGCCGTTGCCAGTATTCGCTGCAGGGGCCTGCGCATCATCCAAAGGTTTGATTGGCCAGCAGCTCCTCCAAGATCTGCACCGCATTGGTGGCGGCGCCCTTGCGCAGGTTGTCGGCCACCACCCACATGTTCAGCCCATTGGCCTGGCTTTCATCGCGGCGGATCCGGCCCACATACACCGGGTCGCTGTCCTTCGCCTCCATGGGCATGGGGTAGCGCTGCTGCAAGGGATCGTCCACGATCTGTACTCGCTTGGCCTCTTCCAAGGCCGTGCGCACATCGTGCAATTCGAACGGTTGCGCCAGTTGCACATTCACGGATTCGCTGTGGCCGCCCGTAACCGGTACCCGCACGGCGGTGGCCGTCACCTGGATGGCCGGGTCGAGGATCTTCGCGGTTTCCCAAACCAGCTTCATCTCTTCCTTGGTGTAACCGTTTTCCAGGAAAACATCGCAATGGGGCAGCACATTGTCATGGATCCGGTGCGGATAGGCCATTTCGCCGGCCTCGCCACGGCGCTCGCGCTCCAACTGCCCAATGGCCTTGCTGCCGGTGCCTGTTACGCTTTGGTAAGTGCTTACCACCACCCGTTGCACGCCCCAGCGCGCATGCAGGGGGGCCAACGCCATTACCAATTGGATGGTGCTGCAATTTGGATTGGCAATGATGGCGCCGTGCGAAGCATCGATGCCTTTCAGCAGGTGGCCGTTGATCTCCGGCACGATCAACAGTTTGTCCGGGTCCATGCGCCAAGCGCTGCTGTTGTCGATCACCACCGTGCCCGCTTCGGCAAAACGCGGCGCCCATTCCAGCGACACATCGCCCCCGGCGGAGAACAAGGCCACATCCGGCTTGGCGGCAACAGCCTCCGCAAGGCTTACCACCTGCAGTTCATCGCCCCTGAAATGCACGTTGCTGCCCACGCTGCGTTCCGAGGCCACGGGGATCAGTCCGCTGACCTTGCTGCCAAGCCGCGTGCCCAACACATCAAGCATCACGCCTCCTACAAGGCCCGTTACGCCCACCACCGCTACCTTCATCGCATGTTGTTCCTTTGGCCGCTGGCAAAACTACTATCTTTCCTACCCTACACTTCCCGCATGCTTTGGCCCTCCCGTTTCCTGTCCGCTGGCGTGGCGCTGCTTTTCATGGCCACCGCCAGCGCCCAGTTCACCGATGATTTCAGCGATGGTGATTTCACCAATAACCCGGCATGGTCGGGCAACACCGACAAATTCATTGTGGACAATGGGCAGTTGCGCTCCAACGCCGGCCAAGGAGCGGCCACCTACCACCTTTCAACGCCATCATCACAGGTACAGGGCCAGTGGGAGTTCTTCGTCAACCTGAAGTTCAGCCCTTCCAGCGCGAACTTCGTTGACATATACCTCACCAGTGACGCGCAGGACCTGAACCCCGGGGCGAACGGATATGCCGTGCGCATTGGCGAAGTCGCGAAGCGCATAACGCTTTACCGCATGAATGGGGCAACCACCACACCATTGGCCTTAAGCCCCGATGGCGTTGTGAACAGCTCCACCAACAACCCGGTGAGGGTAAAGGTCACGCGCGATGCCGCCAACCTATGGACGCTGTATTACCAAACCGGCACCCAGGGCAGCTACACATTGGCCGGCACGGCCACCGATGCCAGCATCACCACCAGTTCATGGTTCGGGGTGCGAATTGTGCAAAGCACGGCGGCCTCACCGGTGAACAACCACTTCTTCGATGATTTTTATGTAGGGCCGATCATCCTGGACACCACTCCAGCCCAGATCGTGTCCGCCACAATAGCGGATGCGCAACATGTGGACCTCCTGTTCAACGAGCCAGTGGCGCAGGCATCGGCCGAAGATGTTTCAAACTACGATGTGGTCCCGTTCAATGGTGTTGCCGCCGCGGCATTGGATGGGCTTGACCCGGCCTTGGTGCGCCTCACTTTGCAAAGCCCGATGCAGAACCTCAACACGTACACCCTTTTGGTGAATGGCGTTGAGGACCTGGCGGGCAACGCCATCGCGAACGGCACGGCCAGCTTTACCTATCTCGTCTTCTCGGAGGCCCAGCCCGGCGACGTGGTGATCAACGAGCTGCTGCCGGACCCGGATCCCGTGGTGGGCCTGCCCAATGCCGAGTTCGTGGAATTGTACAACGCCACCAACGACAAGGCCTTCGACCTCACCGGTTGGAAGATCTTCGCCGGTACATCCTCGGGCACCTTGCCGAACGTGCAATTGCTTCCTGGGGAATACGTGATCCTTTCCGGAACCTCCTCCGCAGCGCAGTTCGCTGCTTTCGGCCATGCGGTCGGCGTGCCTTCTTTTCCGGCCTTGGTGAACGCGGGTGATGCCATGAACCTGAAGAAGCCGGATGGCACCAGCATCGATGCGGTTACCTATGACCTGAGCTGGTACAACGATGCCGTAAAGGCCAACGGCGGCTGGACATTGGAACGGAAGGATCCCTACACCCCATGCTCCGACCGGCTCAATTGGACTTCTTCGGTAGCAGTTCAGGGCGGTACGCCCGGCGCGGTGAACAGCGTTTTTGCGCTGCAGCATGATACCGTGCCGCCTGCATTGCAACAACTCTTCGTGATCGATGCAAGTACCTTGGACCTGGTGTTCAATGAGCTGATGGACGCAGCCAGCCTGATGGCCGGCTCGTACACGCTCGAACCTTTCCTGGGCGTGGCCAGCGTGGAAGTGATGGACACCAAGCGGGTGCGGCTGCACTTGACCGGCCCCTTGGTGGAGGGGCAGATGTACCAGCTTACCGTGCTGGGCGTGGCCGATTGCCCCGGCAACCCCATCGGCGGCGCCAATGCGCTTTCTTTTGCGTTGCCCCAGCCGTTGGCCAAGGGTGATGTGATCATCAACGAGGTGCTATACGATCCCCGCGGCACCGGCAGCGATTTCGTGGAGCTGTACAACCGCTCGCAAAAGGTGGTAAGCCTGCAAGGCCTGAAACTGGCCAACGTTTCCAACGGTGCGGTGGCCAACGCCAAGGTGATCACCCCCGACCCGTACCTGCTGCTGCCCGGCCAGTACGTGGCCGTTGCCGCTGATGTGGCCAACGTGTTGATGAACTACCCGCTTGGCCGTGCCGACCGCATGTTGCAGGCATCGTTGCCCAGTTATCCGAACGGCGGCGGCACGGTGGTATTCCTGGGTGTCGCCGGGGATACGCTCGATTGGTTCGTTTACAGCGATGCCATGCATTTCCCGTTGCTGAAAAGCGTGGATGGCGTGAGCCTCGAGCGCGTGGACCCGGACCGGCCCACGGATGATCCCGGCAATTGGCACAGTGCTGCGGCGGCGGTGAATTTTGCCACGCCGGGTTACCAGAACTCACAATATGCCCCCGCCCCGGAGCCGCGCGGAAACATGACCATCGAGCCCGCGATCTTTTCGCCGGACAACGACGGGTACCAAGACCTCCTCACCATCACCTACGCTTTCGACGAGCCGGGCTTCGTGGCCACGATGAAGGTGTTCGACTTGGCCGGGCGGGAGGTGCGCACGCTGATGAACAATGAATTGCTCGGTACCGGTGGCGCCGTTACTTGGGATGGGATGATGGACACCAACGAGCTGGCCCGCGTTGGGCCGTACGTGGTCTACATGGAAGCCTACGACCTGGCCGGTAACGTGGAGAAGTACCGCAAAACGGTGGTGCTGGCGCACCGGCTGTAAGGGCGAATCGCCTGTTGTAGGCCGCACTGTAGGCCGTTACCGATTGGTACCCGACAACGGGCAACCCAACCTATCCCGCGTAGGAACGCTCCGGATAGGGGATAGGCTCCTTTTCGCAGTGTTTCGGGTCCTTCACCTTGGTGGGGTGCGTGGCGTGGTACTCGAACTCGTGCCGGAAGTGCCTGATGGATGCGGCCACCGGCCACGCGGCCGCATCGCCGAAGGGGCAAATGGTCTTGCCTTCGATCCGGCGCTGCACGTCCCATAGCAGGTCGATATCGTCCGTGCGGGCCAGGCCATGCTCGAAACGGTAGAGGATCTTCTCCATCCAGCCGGTGCCCTCGCGGCAGGGGCTGCATTGGCCACAGCTTTCGTGGTGGTAGAACCGCGAGTGGTTCCAGGTGGCGCGCACGATGCAGGCCGTGTCGTTGAAGACGTAGAAACCGCCTGAACCGAGCATGCTGCCGGTCTCGAAGCCGCCGTCGCTCAGGCTCTCGTAGGTCATCAGGCGCGTTTCGAACTTGGCGGTGCGGTAAAGCAGTTCGGCGGGCAGGATGGGTACCGATGAACCGCCGGGGATGCAGGCCTTCAGGGGTCGTCCGCCGCTGATCCCGCCGCAATACTCATCGCTGTTCACGAATTCCTCCACCGGCACGCCCAGTTCGATCTCGTACACGCCGGGCTTGTTGATGTGCCCGCTGGCGCTGATCAGCTTGGTGCCCGTGCTTTTGCCCACGCCGATCTTGGCGTATTCCTCGCCACCGTCGTTGAGGATGGGCACCACGGCGCAGATGGTTTCCACGTTGTTCACCACCGTGGGGCGCTGCCAAAGGCCCTTTACGGCGGGGAAGGGCGGCTTGATCCGCGGGTTGCCGCGTTTGCCCTCAAGGCTTTCCAGCAAGGCCGTTTCCTCGCCGCAGATGTAGGCGCCTGCGCCCACGTGCACGTACACCTCAAGGTCGAAGCCGGTGCCCAGGATGTTCTTGCCCAGCCAGCCCGCCGCACGGGCCTCGCCGATGGCCTGCTCCAGGATGCGGGCGATGTAGAAGTACTCGCCGCGGATGTAGATGTAGGAGGTGTTGGCGCCCAAGGCGAAGCAACTGCTGATGATGCCCTCGATCAGCATGTGCGGCTTGCGCTCCATCAGGTACCGGTCCTTGAAGGTGCCGGGTTCGCTTTCGTCGGCATTCACCACCAAATAGCGGGGCACGCCCTCGGGCTTGGCGATGAAGCTCCATTTCATGCCCGCGGGAAAGCCGGCGCCGCCACGCCCGCGCAGGCCGCTTTTCTTCACTTCCTCCAGCACTTGCTCGGGGCTCATGGTGCGCAGCACCTTTTCCACGCTGCGGTAGCCGCCGTTGGCGCGATATCCCTCCAGGCCGCGGATGCCCGGCTTGTCGATGTTGTCAAGCAGAAGCTTTCGTCCCATTTTCCCCGGCAGGTATGATATCGGTAAAGTTGGTGCGCGTTTCCTTGGCGCGCAGCTCCTCGATCAGTTGGTCCACCTTTTCGATGGTGAGGTTCTCGTGGTAGCGCGGGCCGCATTGCAGCATCGGCGCGCCGCCGCAGCTTCCCAGGCACTCGCCCGTGCGCAGCGTGAACATGCCGTCGGCGGTGGTTTCGCCCACCTTGATCCCCAGTTTTTTCTGGATGTGCGTGATCACGTCATCCGCGCCGCGCAGCATGCAGGGCACGGTATGGCACACGTCGATCACGTGCTTGCCCACCGGTTGCAGGTGGTACATGCTGTAGAAGGTGGCCACCTCGTACACTTCGATGTACTGTATGCCCAGCAATTGGGCCACAGCGTCCATTGCGGGCACGCTCAGCCAGCCGTTGTTGTCCGCCTGCACCACGTGCAGTATGGGCAGCAATGCGCTCTTGGGGAACTCCGGCGGATAGCGCTGGATCAGGGCCTGGCATTCGGCCAGCGCCCCGGCGCTCATCACATAAGGCTGCACGCCTTCGGAGGTTGGTTTGGTTGCGTCTTCCATGGTGGTGATTGTACCCTAGATGGTCGGTCGGCCGCCCGGTGCATGGCACCTAGGCATCGAGTTCACCCGCGATCACGTTCAGGCTGCTCATGGTCAGGATCGCATCGCTGAGCATGCCCCCCTTGATCATTTCGGGATAGGCCTGGTAATAAATGAAGCAAGGCCTGCGGAAATGGACGCGGAACGGCGTGCGGCCCCCATCGCTCACGATGTAGAAGCCCAGTTCGCCGTTGCCCCCTTCCACGCAGTGGTAGATCTCGCCCACGGGTATGGTGGTTTCGCCGTACACGATCTTGAAATGGTAGATCATGGCCTCCATTTCGTTGTACACTTTTTCCTTGGGCGGGAGCACCCAGTCGGGCACATCGGCCTGGAAAGTGGTCTTGTCCTGCAGCTTGTCCAGCTTTTCCAGCGCCTGGCGGATGATCGAGATGCTTTGGCGCATTTCCTCCTGGCGCACCACAAAGCGGTCGTACACGTCGCCGCCGTTGCCGATGGGGACCTGGAAGTCGAATTCGGGATAGGCGCTGTAGGGGTCGGCCACGCGCACATCGTAGTCAACGCCCGAGGCGCGCAGGTTGGGGCCGGTGAGGCCGTATTCCAGCGCGCGTTGCGCCGATATGGGCCCGCAGTTGATGCAGCGGTCCATGAAGATCCGGTTGCGCACGATCAGCTTGTCGAATTCGTCGAGCACCGCCGGAAAATCCTTTACGATGCCGCGGATGCGCTGCCAGGCCAGGTCGCTGAAGTTGCGCTCGAAGCCACCGATGCGGCCGATGTTGGTGGTGAGGCGGGCACCGCAGATCTCCTCGAAAATGTCGTACACCTTCTCGCGCCACTGGTACACGTACAGGAAAGGCGTGGTGGCGCCGGAGTCCTGGCAAATGATGGTGTTGCAGATGATGTGGTCGATGATGCGGGCGAGCTCCATGATCACCACGCGCATGTACTCCACTCGGCGGGGCAGCTCAATGCCGGCCAGCTTTTCCACTGCCATGTGCCAGCCCAGGTTGTTGATGGGCGCACTGCAGTAGTTCATCCGGTCGGTTAGGGTGGTGATCTGGTAGAAGGGCCGGCGTTCGCAGATCTTTTCGAAGGCGCGGTGTATGTACCCGATGGTCTGCACGGTCTCCAGCACGATCTCGCCGTCCATGGTGAGCACGTTCTGGAAAATGCCGTGCGTGGCCGGGTGCGTGGGCCCGAGGTTCAG
This sequence comes from Cryomorphaceae bacterium, assembly GCA_044463585.1. Taxonomy (GTDB): domain Bacteria; phylum Bacteroidota; class Bacteroidia; order Flavobacteriales_F; family PHOS-HE28; genus PHOS-HE28. The sequence goes on along the minus strand of JBIQMI010000093.1, from coordinate 2,128 downwards.
CGTGGTGAGCTCGGTCAGGCCCTCGCCCTTCACGTGGTCCTCCTTCCAATGATCGGGTCGCAAGGTCGTCTGGCTCATCGTCCGAAGAAGGTATCGTTCTTATCGTCGCGGGTGGGGTCCTCCATGGGATAGTCCTTGCGCATGGGGAACGCGGGGAAATCCTCCATGTTGAGGATGCGGATCAGGTTGGGGTGCCCGGTGAAGTGGATGCCGAAGAAGTCCCAGGTCTCGCGTTCCATCCAGTTGGCGGTGGGCCACAGGTCGGTAACGGTGGGCAGCTTGGCATCGGCCATGGGCATGTGGGTTTTTACCCTTATGCGGTGCCCGTTGCGCATGCTGTGCAGGAAGTACACGGCGCCCAGCTCCAATTCCAGCCCCGGGAAGTGCATGCCGCAAAGCGAGGTGAGGAAATTGAAGTCCAGTTCGTTGCGCAAAAAAGTGAGCGTTTCGTGTATGCGTTCACGCGGTACGGTGAAGCACATCGTGTCGTACAGGCGCTCGAAGGTGAAGCCGTCCGGCCCGAGCAGGCCGGTGAGCTTATCGACCGTCAGTTGGTCGCGGTCGGCTTTGATGGTGAATGCTGGCACGGCTCAATCGATCTTATACTTGGTGAGCAGGTCCTCGTACTCCTTGCTGTAGCGGCGGCGCAGGCTTTCGTTCTGTGCAAGTTCCTGGATCTTCATGATGCCGTTGATCACTTGCTCAGGCCGGGGCGGGCAGCCGGGCACGTACACGTCCACCGGTATGATCCGGTCGATGCCCTGCAGCACGCTGTAGCTGTCGAATATGCCGCCGCTGCTGGCGCAGGCGCCCATGCTCAGCACCCATTTGGGTTCGGCCATTTGCATGTACACTTCGCGCAGCACGGGGCCCATCTTCTTGGCGATGGTGCCCATCACCATCAGCAGGTCGCTTTGGCGCGGGCTGAAGCTGAGGCGCTCCATGCCGAAACGGGCCAGGTCATAGTGCGAGCTCATCAGGCTCATGAATTCGATGCCGCAGCAGCTTGTGGCGAACGGCAGTGGCCACAGGCTGTTCTTGCGCGCCATGCCAATGGCCTTTTCGGCGCTGGTGGCGAAGAAGCCCGTTCCGGAATAGCCAGGGGGGCCTTCCGGAAGGATGGTCGGTTTCTCCCGCCCCGGCACGGGCTCTGGATTGTTCTTTTCGCTGCTCATGGTTGCTGTGTGCGTACTGGCATTCGGGGGTTACTCCCACTTCAGTGCGCCTTTCTTTATTACGTAGAAGAAGCCCGCCAGCACGAAGCCCAGGAAGACAAGCATTTCGGCAAGGCCGAACCAGCCGAGGGCCTTGAAGTTGACGGCCCAAGGGTAGAGGAAGATCACCTCCACGTCGAACAGTACAAAGAGGATGGCGATGAGGAAATACTTGACCGAGAAGGGCGAGCGGGCGTTGCCGTGCTGCTCGATGCCGCACTCGAAGGTTTCGTCCTTGCGGCGGCCGTGCCGCTTGGGGCCGATCCAGGCCGCGAAGGCCAAGGCGGTGCCTACAAAGCCCGCGGCAATGATCAGTTGGATCAGCAGCGGGGAAAAATCGTGCGGGGCGCTCATGTCACGGTTGGAAATTCCGTGCGAACCTAACAGGGTGCAACGGTTCCTGCAAAGGTAAGCGTCAGGCACGGATCCCGGCCGCAAGGCCTATGCGGGGACCGTGCGGGGCGCCCGGCCCGCTCAGGGTTTCTTCAGCTCGAAGGTTTCCAGGAACTTGGTGGTGAAGTCGCCGGCCCTGAATTTCGGGTCCTGCAGCAGTTGCAGGTGGAATGGAATGGTGGTGTGGATGCCCTCGATCACGTATTCACTGAGCGCACGCTCCATTTTCGCCAAGGCCTCCTCGCGCGTTTGCGCACTCACGATCAGCTTGCCGATCATGCTGTCGTAGTTGGGCGGAATGGTGTAGCCGGCATAGGCATGCGTGTCTATGCGCACCCCGTGCCCGCCGGGGCTGTGGTAGCTCGTGATCTTGCCGGGGTTGGGGCGGAATTCGTGGAACGGGTCCTCGGCGTTGATGCGGCATTGGATGCTGTGGCGGGTGGGCTCGTAGTTGAGGCCGCTGATGGGGATGCCCGCCGCGATCTTGATCTGCTCGCGCACCAGGTCGAAGTCGATCACTT
>JBIQMI010000092.1:0-11726 GCA_044463585.1 Cryomorphaceae bacterium | reverse complement strand
AGGAACCACAAACCACAAGTACCCCCGCTGCGGTCTCCCGCAGGGGGGCCAGCGGGCTTCTGCAAGGTGTTACGCACCTGCCTGTTCGCATTTGCCCTGCTGCCCTTGGCGGCGTGGGGGCAAGCGCCTACTGTAATTGTTAGGAACGGTGCACCCGACAGTTTCGAAGCGGTCTTTGATTCAAGCGGGGTGGTTCGTGAAGAACGAAATGTGGGTAAGGAAGGTGAGGTGGGAAAAGGAGACGTGCCGCAGGCGCAATCAAAGATCGCTTCGCCGGATGCTCGAGCCTCGCATCCGCCTCGCGATGACGGCGGAGGAATGAATGCCACCACCCTCGCCGTGCTACGCGCCAACTGCCCCAAGGACATGACGGAGGCCGAATGGCTGAAGCTGATGGAGGTCCCGGCAAATCGAGCCGCCTTCCCGCTGCGCATCACACCAGGCATGTTGGATACCTTGGACAGGCGGAAGATGGACCTGCGCTTCACGTACGTGCTAGTGGGGGAGCTGCACGGCCGGTGAGGGCCCAACTGAAGCCAATTTGCCAACCGGGCCTAGCGCGGTTTTAGACAGGATGGACAGGATCAATGCAATTTGCCAATGTGCCGATTCGCCAATTTGCCAACCGGGCCTAGCGCAGCTTTTTTGACAGGATTGACAGGATGGACAGGATCAATGCAATTTGCCAAAGCGCCAATTCGCCAATTTGCCAACGCCGCGGGCCAAATTGCCGAGGCTTGAAAATCCGAGGGATGGGCGCGTTTCCAGCTTCCAGCTACTAGCTTCCAGCTGCTAGCTTTTAGCTTCTAGCCTTTAGCTTGTTCGGCGGCGAAGCCACGTGCAATTATCCGTGAGTATCCGTGGTTCTTATTCTTAGGGCTCGCCCCTATGCTACTACGTCCTACCTTGCACTTGTGCCGGCGGCGATGGTGTCGCCAATAGCCGGAGCCGTTTTTTCACTTGTTATACCATGCAAGATGCCAATGCGGGCAGGCCAGCGGTGCTACCTACTGCCGTGAATGCCGGGGATGGATGGGAGGCCACGGAAAGGGCGTTGTTGGCGGCGCGTTTCGTGAACAGTACGGACCGCCACGTTTTTCTTACCGGCAAGGCGGGTACCGGCAAGACCACTTTTTTGCGGCAGCTGGTGCGGCACACGCACAAGCGGCATGTGGTGCTGGCGCCCACGGGCATTGCGGCGCTCAACGCCAAGGGCGTTACCATCCATTCGCAATTCCTGCTTCCCTTCGGCTCGTTCATTCCCGAAAAGCAGTTGCCGCCGGGGATGGATGAATACGGCGCTTTCCACGACCGCAATACGCTTACCCGGCGGCATCCGCTCAACAACATCCGCCGGCAGGTGCTGCGTTCGATCGAGCTGTTGATCATTGATGAGGTGAGCATGCTGCGCGCCGACCTGCTCGATGCCATCGACCACCGCTTGCGCACGGTGCGCAGGCGCTACGACCGGCCCTTTGGCGGCGTGCAGCTGCTGCTCATCGGCGATCTGTTCCAGCTTCCGCCCGTGGTGAAGGACGAGGAATGGAACGTGCTGCGCAAGTGGTACGGCACCATGCACTTCTTCGGCTCGCTCGGGCTGCAGCAGGCGGGCTATGCACACATCGAGCTCGACAAGATCTTCCGGCAGCAGGATCCATTGTTCATCCAGATCCTGAACAACCTGCGCAACAACACGGTAACCGCCGCGGATGTGGCCGTGCTGAACGGACACTACCGCGGCACAATTGCGGAGGAGGCGACCGATGGCGTGATCACCCTTACCACGCACAACCGCACGGCCGATGAAATGAACCAGCGCGCCCTGGACCGGCTGCCCACACCGTTGCACCGCTTCGAGGCCGTGATCACGGGCGATTTCCCGCAGTCGATGTACCCCGTGCTGCCCGTGCTGGAGCTGAAGGAAGGCGCGCAGATCATGTTCATCCGCAACGATGCCGCCAAGGCCTATTTCAACGGCAAGCTGGCGCGGGTGGCGGGCATCGAGGCCGACAAGATCACCGTGGAAATGCTGGACGATGGCAGCCCCTACGAGCTGAAGCAGGAGGTGTGGCAGAACAAGCGCTACGTGGTGGACGCCGTTACCAAGGACCAGCAGGAGGAGGTGCTCGGCGTTTTCCAGCAATTCCCCGTGCGGCTGGCCTGGGCCATTACGGTGCACAAGAGCCAGGGCCTCACCTTCAACAAGGCGATCATTGATGTGGGCAAGGCCTTTGCGCCGGGGCAGGTGTATGTGGCGCTCTCGCGCCTGCGTGCGCTGGACGGGCTGATCATGCGCACGCGCATCGACCCCTCCGTGGTAAGCACCGACCGGCAAGTGGTGGCCTTCAGCGAGCAACAGAACAGCCAGCAGCCCCTGGCGGAGCAGTTGCGCGACCATCAGCAACTGTACCTGCAGGCCCTGCTGGCCGCCGCGTTCGACCTGGGCGAGGTGGAACGGCGGTTGGCGGAACTGCGCAAGGAGCACCCGGCGGAGGCATTCGAGGATGCCAACATGCGCACGGCCATGGCGGACCTGGCCGGCCGCTTGGAGCAGGAAGGCCCGAACACGCGCACGTTCCACAACCAGCTGATGCGCCTGTTGCAGGCCGGCGAGCATGCACTGCTGCAGGAGCGGCTCGGCAAGGGAAGCGTGTACTACGCCGCGCTGCTGAAGGATTGCATGAGGGAATTGCTGCGGCATTTGGCGCAGGTGGAGCAGCTGGGCCGCACCAAGGAATACGCGAACGGCCTGCGCGAGGTGGATGCCCTGCTGGTGCAGCAACTGGGCCGGTTGGCGAAGGCCGGGCCGGTGGCGGAGGCCATTTTGCAGGGCAGGGACATCGGCCCGTTCACGGTGTTGGAGCGCAAGCTGGCGGGGGAGCGCACGGCCCTGGTGGAGGAGGTGGCGGCCTGGGCGGAAGCGAACAGGCCCAAGGCCGGCACGCGCAGCGGCCGCACGCGTAAGCGCCGGGAACTGGCGGAATTGCTGGGTGATGAAGCCGCCGGTGAAGCCAAAAGGCCCAAGGCCAAAAAACCCAAGAAGCCCAAGGGCGAAACGTACCGCCTCACCTATGCCCTGCTGAAGGAAGGGAAGGGCCTGGCCGAAGTGGCGGCGGCGCGCCAGCTTTCACTGGGCACCATTGAAGGCCATGCAGCGCGCGGCATCGGCGAGGGTGAACTGGAGATCACCAGCGTGATGGAGGCCCCGGCGCTGGATGCCATGGCCGAGTGGATGCGCGCCCATCCCGAACGCACGATGAACGAGGCGAAGGCGCACTTCGGCGAGCGGTTCAGCTTCGGGCAACTGCGCATGGTGCAGGCCTGGCTGAAGCGCGGGGAGTGATCAACCGGCCAAGTGCGCGTATTTGGCCGCGCCGCTTTCCCGCATGTACATGCCGTACACAATGCCGTCCGCAAGGCCCACCTTGGGCACGAACACCTCCTCCATGCCGGCCTGTTCCATGATGAACAGGAAAATGTCGGCCGCGGGTATGATCACATCGGCGCGGTCGGGCCGCAGCCGCAGTTTGCGCACGCGGTCCTCCAGCCCATAGGCCGCGATGCGGTCGCGCTGCTTGCGGATGTCCGCCACGGAAAGCGGTTCGCCGTAGGCATTGCGGTTTTCCTTGAACAGGCGGTTGATGTTGCCGCCGGTGCCGATGCCGAGCATGGGGCCGTGCAGTTGGCCGGCCTGCGCCGCGAAGGCGGCCAGTTCATTCCAGTCCTGCGGCTCGTTGCGCCCTTGCAGGGTGCGCACCGTACCGATCCGGAACGTGGCCGAGCGCTCGCGCTTGCCGTGGTCGATCAGGGTAAGCTCCGTGCTTCCCCCGCCCACATCGATGTACAGGTACCGGCGGTCCTTCAGCAGGTCCTGTGTCCAAAAGGTGTTCACGATCAGGTCGGCCTCCACCGTGCCGTCGATCATTTCGATCTGCACGCCGCTCATGCCTTCCACCGCTGCCACCACCGCTTGCCCGTTGGATGCCTCGCGCAGCGCGCTGGTGGCGCAGCACCGCAATTGCCGCACCTGGTTCACCTCGGCCAACAGGCGGAACGCGTGCAGGGCCTTGCCTAACAGCTCCTGCTTTTCCGGGCCGATGGCCCCGCCGTTGAACACATCGCTGCCCAGGCGGAGCGGTACGCGCACCAGCGAGATCTTCTTCACCACGGGGTGGTCTTCCCGCTCCACCACATCGGCCACCAGCAGGCGCACGGCGTTGGAGCCGATATCGATGGCGGCGTATGTGGGTGCTTGCGCGATGGCACGAAACTACCGCAAGGCGGTGTTCGGTTGGTGCGCGCTTTGTTGCATCACCACAACCGACCACCACCCATGCCACTGCCGCACCGCATCGTGCACGGAAGCGGGAACGCCCTTGCCCGATCTTTGGGCAAGTTTTTCCCCGTTCGGTCCCGGCGTTCATCCCCAGCGCTCCAACTTTCCGGACCGGGCGCGGCAACCCTGCGCACATGGCCGGCCCATGCGATCGGCACCTGATCGGCATAGGCCACGCATCCGCCACATGCCCGCCCCACGCACAGCCGCCGCCCTGGCCCCCGGTGAATTGGCCGCCCTGGACCATAAGCCGCGCAAAACCGCATCCGCCGCACAGCTGCGCTATGTGAACGACAGCAAGCCGGGCATCACCCGCAAGCGCGCGGGCAAGGGCTGGCACTATACGTACAAAGGCCGCCGGGTAACGGACACGGAGGAGTTGATCCGCATAAGGACCTTGTCCATACCCCCCGCATGGGAGGAGGTGTGGATCTGCGCCGATGCCGACGGGCACTTGCAGGCCACGGGCAAGGACGCCAAGGGCCGCAAGCAGTACCGCTACCATGCCCGCTGGCGGAAACTGCGGGGGCAGGTGAAATACCATCGGCTGAAGCAATTCGGCAAGCACTTGCCGGCCTTGCGCAAACAGATCGGCCACGACCTGCGCAAGCACGGGCTGCCCAAGGAAAAAGTGGTGGCCGGGGTGGTGGCCCTCATGGAGCGCACCCGCATAAGGGTGGGCAACCGCAGCTACGAGCAGGACAACGGCAGCTACGGGCTAAGCACCCTGAAGCGGCGGCATGTGGAAGCCGATGGCGCCGACCTGCGCATCCGCTTCAAGGGCAAGTCCGGCAAAATGCACGACATCGCCCTGCACGACCGCAAGCTGGTAAGGCTGGTGATGCGCTGCAAGGAACTGGCCGGGCAGGACCTGTTCACCTACGTGGACGAGGAAGGCATTGCCCACGATGTGGACAGCGGCATGGTGAACGCATACATCGAACAGGCCTGCGGCGCGGACTTCAGCAGCAAGGACCTGCGCACGTGGCTGGGCACGGCCTGTTGCGTGGAAGCCCTGCTGGACATGGAGCCGGCGCGCAACAAAACGCACGGTACGCAGTGCATCAACCGCGCCTTGGACCTTGTGGCCCGGCGGCTGGGCAATACCCGCGCGGTGTGCAAGGCGCACTACGTGCACCCCAAGGTGCTGGAATCCTTTTTGGACGGCACGCTGGCCCAAGCGGCGAAAGGGGTGCACGAGGCGCGGGGCCGCTACCAATTGGGCTTGGCGGAAAAAGTGCTGTTGAAGATCATTGGATGACCTTGGGAATGAAAGGCGCGCACCGGCGGAACAATGGAAAACCTGAACGATGATGGCCACGGCAAATAACGGTGACGGCACAAAGGCTAAAGGACCAAACACCGCCGGGCGCATGCCCTTCGCGGAGGTGCTGGACATGGTGAACGTACCGTTGGCCGTGTTGGGCGCCGGGTCGAGGATCTTGCACGTGAATCCCGCCTTCCTTCGGACATTTTCGGCGGAATATGCGCTGGTGAAGGGCAAGCCGTTGCTAACGATCGGGCGCTGGCATGGCCTGGGGTTGGCCGAGGCGCTGGAGCGGGTGCTTACGGAAGATGAGCCGTTGAATGGTATGGACATCTACCAAGTATGCACCACCGGCGGGCAGCGCATGTTCCACGTAAGCGCCGTTGCCTACGCGGACAAGCAATGCATGCTGGTAACGCTGGAGGACATCACCGAACGGCAGAACTCGCTTGACACCTTCCAGCTTGCGGCCATTGTGGCCAACAGCAGCGATGCGATCCTTAGCCTTGACCTTGCCGGCCGGGTCACTTCGTGGAACGGGGGCGCTGAACGGCTTTTCGGGTGGACCGAGGCCGAGATGCGGGGGCAAACCCTGGACCGGTTGATGGCCCCTGGGCGTGAAGGCGAGGTGGAACGGCTGATCAGCAGGGTGCGCCAAGGCGAGCACATTCATTTCTACGAAACACGCCGCATGCACAAGGACGGCCGGGTGCTCGATGTCTCGCTCACGGTATCGCCCATGCTGTCCGCCAACGGCGAGATCATCGGCATCTCGAAGATCGAGCGTGACATCACCGCCGCCAAGCTTACCGAGGCTTCGCTGCGCGAAAGCCGGCAGCGGTTCGCCATGTTGGCGGACAACATGGACCAGTTGGCCTGGATCTCCAATGCGTCCCGCAACGTGTATTGGGCCAATGCGCGGTGGACTGACTTTACCGGCATTGCCGTTGAGGAAATACGCAGCAAGGTCGATGTGATCATCCATCCCGATCATTATGAACGGGTGATGAAGCAGGCCAAGGAATACTATGTGCAAGGTGAGCCGTGGGAGATCAGCTATCCGATGCGGCGCCACGATGGCGTGTACCGCTGGATGCTGGTGAGGGCCATGCCCGGTCCGGATCCCGATGGGAATAACATCCAATGGTTCGGTACCTGCACCGACATCACTGACATGATGAAGGCCGAAGAGGCCTTGCTGGAGGCCGACCGGAAAAAGGATGAGTTCCTGGCCACCTTGGCCCATGAGCTGCGCAACCCCATGGCGCCGTTGCGCACCGGGCTTGAATTGCTGCAGACCATGCCAGGGGATGCCGATGTGGTGCATACGAGGAAGGTAATGAAGCGCCAAGTGGACCACCTGGCCCGGCTGGTGGAGGACCTGTTGGAGCTGAGCCGCATCAACACCGGAAGCTTCAAGTTGCACCCGGTGCCCATGGATCCCGTGGAAAGTCTGCACGAGGCCATGGAGACCACGGAGCCGTTGATCCGCGCCAAGCGGCAAGAGCTTGTGGTGCGCCGTTCCGCGGCCTCAGCGTTCATCAACGGCGACCCCGTCCGCATTACGCAAGTGTTCTCCAACCTGCTCCACAACGCCAGCAAATTCACGCCCAAGGGCGGCAAGCTCACGGTAAATTGGGAGGTGGGGGACAAATGGATCGCTTTCCATGTGATGGACAATGGCGTGGGGATCCCAGAAGCCGAGCGGCAACATGTGTTCGACATGTTCGCCCAAGTTGGCCAAGACGAAAAAGCGAAGGCCGGTGGCGGTCTGGGCATCGGCCTGCACTTGGTGAAGCGGCTGGTGGGCATGCACGGCGGCGAGGTGGAAGTGGCGCCGGGGGAGAATGATGTTGGATCGGTGTTCACGGTGAGGCTGCCCGTGGTATCGGCACAACCGGAGGCCACGGGCCGCACCGCACAACACGGGCCCAGTATCAAAGGGCAAAGGATCTTGCTGGTGGACGACAACAAGGATTCCGCGGTAATGCTCTCCATGCTGCTGAAAGGAAATGGTGCAGAGGTGGAGGTGGCGCACAGCGCTGAACAAGGGTTGAAGCTGGGCGGCGCTTTCCGGCCGTCCATCGTACTCATGGACATCGGCATGCCGGGCATGGACGGTTACGATGCCTGCCGGGCCATGCGCCTCACCGATTGGGGCGCGGGGATCAGGATCATCGCCTTGAGCGGCTGGGGCCAAGCGGAGGACAAAGCCCGGTCCAAGGAGGCAGGCTTCAACGACCACCTGGTAAAGCCCGTAGGCCGCGAAATCCTTTTCCGGACCTTGGAAGGGAACGGCGGATAGCCCTAACTCCAAAGCCCCCAACCCAAAGGCTGTAGGCTGACGGTATGAAGTACTGATGAAGCTTAGCGGGTTGTACGGGGCATGGCCGTGGTGTCCATGCTGCGGCCGGAGGCTGCGCTTTTTGCGCCCGTGGGTGAAGTGCTGATGTCCTTCTCCGTAGAACCCTGTTCGTGGTCGGTTACGCTGGTACCGCCTTGGGTGGCCTGCGGATCATTGGTGTTGTTGCCGTGCTGGGCGCTTGTTCCGCTTTGTTCGCCGCGTTGGATGTCGCTGTTGATGTTGCGTTCCCGGTAGTTGGCGGTATCGCGCATATCGGTGGAGGGCGCCGCGTTCATGGTGCCGTGGTCGCCGTCCAGGCGGTCGTTGGTGCTGGAGCCGCAGCCGGCGATAAGGCTGCCTGCCAAGAGCAGGGTGCCGATCAGGATCGTTGGGGAGTTCATTGTTCGTTCTTTTTCCGCAGGAAGGGCAATCGCAATGCCTGACCTGCAAAGTCGCTCCAGCAGCGGGTTTGGCCGTGGCCGGGCGTGGTGCGGCAACCCCAAGGGCTGGTCGCGGTGTGGTGTTTCCGCGTCGAAGCCTGGTCCTTCAACACCATGCAATGCCGCTGGCACGCGAATGGAGCAGGGGCGGGCAAATCCATAAAATTCCACCATGCAGAACGGCCACAGCGCCAATTCCAGCTCCCCACGCTACAGCCCGGAGGAGCTGCAGGAATTCGAGACCATCATCAAGGACAAGATCGAGCAAGCGGAGCGCACGCTGGAACCCGACCGCGATGCGTTGATGCAATTCACAGGGCACGGCACCGACGATACCTACAAGGCACCGCCCGACCTGGAGGACGGCGCCTTCACCCTGCAACGCGAGGAACTCGTGCGCCGGGTGGACCGCCAGCAAACGTTCATCGCGCAATTGAAGGCGGCCCTGGGCCGCATACACCGCGGCGATTACGGCGTGTGCCGCGTAACAGGGAAGCTGATCCCCAAGGAGCGGTTGCGCGTGGTGCCCCACGCCACGCTTACCGTGGAGGCCAAGGCCATGCGGCGGGAGGAGGACCGCGAGGGGAGCACCCCCGCCCCCCGCGAGGAGCCGGTGGATTGATCCGGCCCCCAACAAAAAAGCGCCGACCTGCATGGCCGGCGCTTTTTGTTCGTGGGGATCGCCTAGGCCGCTTTCTCCTTGGTGCGCAACTGCCGGATGGCCGAAATGCTGTTCTGCACCTGGGCCTTCATCTGCATCAATTGGTGCCGCAGTTCCGCGGGGATCTCGCCGGACTTGTCGTCCAGTATGGTCTCGAAGCGCTTCAGCAGGTAATCCTCTCCGCGTTCGCATTCGTCCAGCACGGCATTGTCCTCCGAGGAGGCCAACGATTCGCGGATGGCGATCCAAGCGCGGTGCACGTCGCCTTTCAGCGTGCTGTCGTCCAAGGATTCGTCCGGCTTGAGGTAGGGGCGAAGTGCGGCCCCGAGTTCGCGCTGCATCACCGAGCGCTCATCGCTCAGTTTGTTCAGGAAATTTCCGATGGGAGTGGATTCCACTTTCACGGCGGCCTCGGTGTAGCCCTTGCGGCTGTCGCCGAGCAGCTCATACAGGTCCTTCAGGGGGGAAATTGGGATTTCGTTTTTCATGGTTCGTGTTTGTTTGTCGTTGTTCGGTCCGGGATGAAGGAAGGCCACCGTTGCCGGCAGCCTTCCATCTGCATGTATCAATAATCGTCGCGGCGCCCGTAGCGGCCTTCCCCGCGGTAGCGCTCGCGGCCGGGTTCATGGTGTTCCCAGCGGGAGTAATCGCTGCCGTAGGATGAGCCTTCGTTGCGCGGCTCGTGCTGGTAGCGGCCTTGGCTGCTGAACTGGTCGCGGCCCCGGCCGCGGTCTTCGTAGCTGTCCCGGCCGCCGTAGTTCCGTTCGTACTGGCCACGCTCACTGTTGCGGCCTTGTTCGCTGCCGTAGCGCCCTTCATTGCTCCATCCGCCGTCGTTGCCGTAGCGCCCGCCGCGGTCGAAATAGCCTTCCCTGCTTCCACGGCCATACTCGCGTTCGTAGCGTTCATCGCGGAAACCGCGTTGCCCGCTGCCGCTGCCTTGGCCGTAACCGCTCCGGTAGCCTTGGCTGCCGCGGTCGTCACGCTCAAAGTCCTCACCGCGCCAATTGCCGCGGCCCTCGCCGCCCCAGCTCCGCCCGCTGCCGTATTCATCGCGGCCACGGCCGTAGCCTTCGCGGTTCCATTCGCGGTTGCCGTAGTTGCCGGTGTTCATGCCGCCACGGGCATCGTAACGGCCGCGGTCCTCGCGCCATCCGCCGGGCCCCTCGTTGTTGTAGCGGCCTTCGTTGTTGCCGCCCCAGCCTTCCTGGCGTTGCGAGCCGGCGTACATATCGCGTTCGCGGCCCCGGCCATAGCCTTCTTCCTGGCCGCGCATGTACTCGTTGCGGGCGCCGTATTGGCCGCCGCCGCGCTGGCCACGTCCCATTTCATGCTCGCCGCGCATGCCGTAGCTGTTCTGGTCGCGCTCGACGCGCATTTCATACTCGTCGTTGCTCTCCCGGCCGCTGCGGCCGCTGAAGCTTTCGCTGTCGGGACCACGGTCCTCCATTTCGGTTTCGGTGCGGGCCTCCATGCGGTTGTCCTCTTCATCTTCGGGCGTACGCCTGCTCTTGGCTGTGCTTGTGCTCCTTGTGCTCTTTGCCATTGTTGGTTTGATTTTGAAATTGCTGGGCATTAGTGCCACCGCCCTGGGTTCCAAATTCGTTGCCGTTCCTTGGAGCGGCCCCGCACAGGGCGATGTACCGCGCGCCTTGCGCAAGCACTATGGCTTTTCATGCCGGAAAAGCCGGCCTATGTGGTGGTCTTTCCCCGCTTGCCCCACCGGATGGAACGCGGCACAGGGCCTTCGGGCGGATCGAGCTGCTTGTGGCGCGTATCGCTGTGGCGCTTGTCGTAGATCTCCAGCACTTCGCGTTGCCGTTCGTCCAGTTCCATGGCGTCCGTATCGGCACCTCCTTCGCGCAGGTCCATGGCCCATTCCAGCTCGGGGTACGTGGCGCCCATCTGGTCCAGGTCGGTGCGCCCATCGGGCCACAGGCCATCGGTGGGCGGCGCGTTGATGATGCGGTCGCCCACCTTCAGTTCCCGCGCCAGTTCATACATCTCCGATTTCAGCAGTTTGGTCAGCGGCGCCAGGTCCATTCCGCCGTCGCCGTACTTGGCGAAGAAACCCACGCCGCGCTGCTGCACGCGGTTGCCGGTGCCCACCACCAACAGGTTGCGGGCGGTGGCGTGGTAGTACAGCGCGGCGAGGCGCAAGCGGCTTTTCGTGTTCACGTAGGCCAGGCCCTTCGCGTGCTGGTCGTCGCAGGTGTCTCCCATCATTTTCTCGAACGCATCGAAATGCGCGGTGAGGTCGATGTAGATCCGTTCCACGTTGCTGTGTTGGGCCACCAGTTTTTTCACGTGCTCCGTGGCGCGCTCTTCCTCATCCCGGGCCTGGTGGATGGGCAGTTCCATGCAGATCAGGGTCAGGCCAGTGCGGGCGGCAAGGGCACTGGCCACGGCGCTGTCCACGCCGCCGCTCACGCCCACCACAAAGCCTTTCTTGTCCTGCTCCTGGGCATAGTTCCGCATCCATTGCTGCAAATGATCGATCACGCGCGCTGCATCCATTTTCACGGTTTTCGTTCCCCCTTTGCGAAGCGTGTGCCGCCGCGTTTATACCGTTCCATGGCAGGTGTGGCCTGGGATTTGGCCCATTGTGCCAAAAGCGGTTGTTTTCCTGTCTTCAACAGGCTCCCTGATTTGACCCTCACTGAACCTCCGCAACCCGC
>JBIQMI010000091.1:0-11765 GCA_044463585.1 Cryomorphaceae bacterium | reverse complement strand
ATTTTCACCCCGCCCTTGATCAATCCGCTGGCGCTTTGGCCTTGGTAGATCATGGTGCTGCTCATGCACATGGCGCCAGCGCTGGTGCCCGCGATCACAAACTCCTCCTCGTCGCGGTACCTCCGTTTCAATTCCTTCAGGAACTCCGTGCCGCCGAAGATGGTGGTAAGGCGCAACTGGTTGCCCCCGCTGATCATTACACCATCCGCTTGGTTCATGCGGTCGGTCATGGCCGGGGTCACATCGGCACGCTCGCGCACATTCAGCACGTCAAGCTCGCCCACGCCCAGTTTGCCGAACGCCTCCTTGTAGTTCTCTGCCACCTCCAGCGGAATGGAGCTCGCCGTGGTGATCAGGGCGATCCTTTTTGAGGGTCCCCCCATTTCATCCACCACGCGGCGCAGGATCCCTTTTTCAACAAAGTTGCCTGCATCGCCGTTCTTCTCCGCATCGGTTCCTTTATCCTCGGCACCGCCAATAGCGATCAATCTGCCCTTGGGCACAGTTTGCATGTTGCTCGTTTTGGTCCCCGCCCCCAGCCGGCCCAAGGGCCAACGGGGCAAAGCTACTTGTGACAGGCCCTTTCTACCCCAACTCCACGAATTTGTTCAACAGTGCGATCTTCATACATTGACCGCACCAAAACCAACCACATGCGGATCCTTGAGCTGAAGGCCATGCGCGGGCCCAACTATTGGTCGATCAGGCGCCACAAGTTGATCGTGATGCGCCTGGACATCGAAGAACTGGAGGAACGGCCTACGGACAAGATCCCCGGTTTCTTCGAGCGCATGCGCGACCTGATCCCCACGCTTTACACCCACAGGTGCAGCGAGGAACATGAAGGCGGCTTCTTCGAGCGCGTGCAGCGCGGCACTTGGATGGGCCATGTGATCGAGCACATCGCCCTGGAGATCCAAACATTGGCCGGCATGGACACCGGTTTCGGGCGTACGCGCACCACCGGCGAATACGGCATTTACAACGTGGTCTTCAGCTATATGGAAGAGGCCGTGGGCCTGTACGCGGCGAAGGCATCGGTGCAGATCGCACAGGCCGTGGTGGACGGTGTGCCCTACGACCTTGAGCCGGATATCCAGCGCATGCGCGAATTGCGCGAGGAAACGCGGCTGGGCCCCAGCACCGGTTCGATCGTGGAAGAAGCCACCCGGCGGGGCATACCCTTCCTGCGATTGAACAACCAAAGCCTGGTGCAACTCGGCCATGGCATCCACCAGAAGCGCATCAGGGCCACCATTACCAGCCATACGAGCAACATTGGTGTGGAGATCGCCTGCGACAAGGAGGAAACGAAGGACCTGCTGGAGAGCTATGAGATCCCCGTGCCCAAGGGTAGGGTGGTGCGCACCGAGGAAGGACTGGAGATCGCCCTGAAAGTGGTTGGATTTCCCTGCGTGATCAAGCCCATCGGCGGCAACCATGGGCGCGGGGCCACCATTGGTGTGAAGAATTGGGAAGAAGCGAAAACGGCACTTGCCGTAGCAAAGGAAATAAGCCGGAGCGTGGTGGTGGAAAAACAGATCTTCGGCCTCGATCACAGGCTGTTGGTGATCGACCACAAGTTCGTGGCCGCCGCCAAGCGCACCCCCGCAGCGGTGGTGGGCGATGGGGTGCATACGATCGAACAGTTGGTGGAGGAACTGAACAAGGACCCCAGGCGTGGATTCGGGCATGAAAAGGTGCTGACCCAGGTGGAGATCGACCAGCATACGCTGGACCTGTTGCAGCGCACCGGGCTAATGCCCCAAAGCATTCCAGCGGCCGGCGAGACCGTGTACTTGAAGGCGACGGCCAATTTGAGCACCGGAGGCACCGCCACCGACGTGACGGAACTGGTGCACTCGTACAACGTTTTCATGGCCGAGCGCATATCACGCATCATCGACCTCGACATCTGCGGCATCGACATCATGACCGAGGACATCACGCGCCCGTTGAATGAGTGCGGCGCCGTGCTGGAAGTGAACGCTGCACCCGGTTTCCGCATGCACCTCGATCCCGCTGAAGGACTAGGGCGCAACGTGGCCGAACCCGTGGTGGATATGCTGTTCCCGCCAGGGGCCAGCAGCCGCATACCGATCATAGCCGTTACCGGCACCAACGGCAAGACCACCACCACCCGCTTGATCGCGCACATCATGCGCAGCCACGGCAACAAGGTGGGCATGACCTGCTCCGATGGCGTGTACGTGATGAACCGCATGCTGATGCAAGGCGATTGCACCGGCCCGGTAAGCGCACAGTTCGTGCTGAAGGACCCCTTGGTGGACATGGCCGTGCTGGAAACCGCGCGTGGCGGCATGCTGCGCAGCGGCCTTGGCTTCGAGCACTGCGATGTGGGCATCTGCACCAACGTGGCGGCGGACCACCTTGGCCTGAAGGACATCAACACCTTGCAGGACCTGGCCGCCGTGAAAAGCATAGTGCCGCGCAGCGTGCGGCCGGACGGTTATGCCATACTGAACGCCGACGATGAACTGGTGATGGCCATGCGCAAGCAGTGCGATTGCAAGATCGCGTTGTTCAGTCTCGATGAATCGAACCGCTTGATCCGCCAGCATTGCAAGCTGGGCGGGCTGGCCGCCATTTACGAGAACGGCTTCATTACGATCAGCAAGGGCGAGTGGAAACTAAGGATCGAAAAGGCGGTGAACGTGCCGTTGACCTTGGGCGGCAAGGCCGTGTTCAACATACAGAACATATTGCCGGCTGTGTTGGCGGCGTACGTGCGCGGCGTGAAGCTGGAGGAACTGCGCGAGGCGCTGGTCACGTTCGTGCCCTCGCCCGCGCAAACCCCGGGCCGCCTCAACCTGTTCCAATTCCGCAACTTCCAAGTGGTGGTGGACTACGCGCACAACCCGCACGGCTTCGAGGCCTTGGGCCGCTTCCTGGCGAAGGTGCCCGATAGCCCCAAGATCGGTGTGATCGCCGGCGTGGGCGACCGGCGCGATGAGGACACGATCGCCTTGGGCCGCCTGAGCGCGGGCATGTTCGACGAGATCATCATTCGGCAGGACCGCAACCTGCGGGGCCGCACCGACGATGAGATCATCGATCTGATGATCAAGGGCATCAAGGAGGTGGACCCGAACAAGAAGATCACCGTGATCAAGAAGGAGGAGGAGGCCATACGCCACGCGATCGGCACCGCCCCCACAGGCAGCTTCGTTACGCTGTGCAGCGATGTGGTGCCCGATGCCCTGGCGTTGGTAATGAAGCTGAAGGAGGAGGAGGACAGCATCCCGTTCACCAAGGCGGACATACCCAACCGCAACAAGGAGCTGGTCTCGGAGCCTGTCACTCCGGTCGTACACTCGGAACGCCCGATCTGAACCAAAAAGGAAAGGCCCGATCAAGGGCCTTTCCGCATTTTCCGGGGAAACAATTCCTATTTGCTCTCGGTGGCAGCAGGCTTCTTGGCCTTTGCCTTGGGCTTGGCGGCCTGGGCGTTGTTCTCATCGCCGGCCACCACCATGCGCTTTTCCTTGATGCGTGCGCTCTTGCCGCGGCGTTCGCGGATGTAGAAGATGCGGGCCCGGTTCACGTCGCCGCGCTTGTTCACTTCCACTTTGTCAAGGAAAGGCGAGGCCACGGGGAAGATCCGCTCCACGCCGATGGAGCCGCTCATTTTGCGCACGGTGAAGGTTGCCGTGCTGCCGGTACCCTTGCGCTGGATCACCACGCCTTGGTATTGCTGGATCCGCTCTTTGTTACCCTCGCTGATGCGGTAGTGAACGGTGATGGTGTCCCCGGCCTTGAAGTCCTCGTGCTGCTTCACGGGTGCCCATTCTTTCTCGAGTTGCTTGATCTTGTCCATTGCGCTCAGCGATTTTCGGCGTTAGGCCTTTTGTTTGGGGGCGCAATATTACGCAATCTTCCCTTTCCCGCAACGAATTTTATTCCTCCTCCCCGTCGCCGGGCAGCAGGTGCGGCCGCCGTTGACGGGTGCGTTCCAGGCTTTGCTGGTGCCGCCATTCCTGTATGCGGGCCGCATGCCCCCCTAGCAGGATCGCGGGCACTTTCCAGTCCCCGTACACCTCGGGGCGGGTGTACATGGGCGGGGCCACAAGGCCGTCCTGGAAACTATCGGAAAGGGCGCTGGTCTCATCGCCGAGCACGCCGGGTATCAAGCGGATCAGCGCGTCGCAAAGCACGGCGGCCGGCAATTCGCCCCCGCTCAGCACGTAGTCGCCAATGCTGATCTCCCGGGTCACCAAATGCTCGCGCACGCGTTCATCCACCCCTTTGTAATGGCCGCACAATATGATCAGGTTGCCGCAGGTACTGAGGCGGTTGGCCATGGGCTGGTCCAATTGCTCACCGTCCGGGCTCATGTAGATCACCTCGTCATAATCACGTTCCTGCTTCAGCGCTTCCAAGGCCCTGTGGATCGGCCCAATGGCCATCACCATGCCCGCGCCACCCCCGAAGGGGTAGTCGTCCACCCGGCGGTGCTTGTCCGGCGAATGGTCGCGCAGGTCATGCAGGTGCACTTCGGCCAACCCCTTGCGCTGGGCGCGCAGCAAAATGCTTTCGTTGAAGTAGCTGTCCAGCAGGCGTGGCAGGGCGGTGAGTATGTCGATGCGCATTGGCCCGCGAAAGTAGCGTTGGCGCGGTGCACAGGCCGGTGCGGCACCAGGGTGGAAGGGCCCCCGTAAGGCGCCAATGCGCGCAATGCATACCTTCGGCATCGATCTTGCGTAAACACGCAGCAAACCGATCTGCCACCATGAGAAGGCCACTGTTGACCTTGTTCACCGCCGTTACAGCCCTTGCCGCACAACACGTTTTCGCCCAGGCCAAACCATACGATGACCTGTTGGTGAGGTACGTGGATGAAAAATATGAGGACTGCCTGGTACGGGCCGAACGTTACACACAGAACGACAAGACCAAGAAGGATGCGTTGCCCTACCTGTACATGAGCATGTGCCTGTACGAAATGAGCAAGATCCCGAAGTTCCAGGAGATGGACGACTACAAAAAGGCGGACCGGGATGCGCTGAAATGGGCGGAGAAGTACAGGAAGAAGGACAAGAACCTTGAGTTCTTCCACAACTACGAGGATTACTGGAGCGAACTGAACACCATGGCCCAGGAAAACGGGCTCAACCTGTACGAGGCAGGGCCAAAGGAGATGAGCAAGTCGCGGCGCTACTTTGAATCGATGACGCGCTACTATCCCGAGAATCCCGGGCCTTGGTTGATGTTGGCCCTCACCCAGTACGGCGCAAACCAGGCCAAGGAAGGAGATGCCAGCGTTGAGCAGTACAAGAAAGCGATGGAGGCTTCAGGCGGCATCGCCCGGTTGCCGGAGGACCAGAAGAAGCTGCTCAAAAGCGCCTTGATCCACTATGCGGAATACTTGGACGGCAAGGGTGACCGCACCGGCGCACGGGCCGCCCTGGAGAGCGGCAAGGATGCCTTCATGGAGGACGCTGAGTTCAAGGGCGCCTACAACGCGTTCCACTGAGCCGGCACGTTTGCTTCAAGCCTGCCCCGAGCGCGGACAGGAATAGTTTTGCACCATGAAATGGAGCGTGGCCAGGGCCGTGGCCCTGTTGTGGGGTGTTGCCTTTTGGACCGGCGCGATGGGTGGTCCCCTGGACAGGGCCTTTGCAGCACTTGGCGTGTTCGACTATTTCAAGGCGAAGCAAATATTCGAGCGCCAGTCCAAACGCCACCCGGCCATTGCCTGGTACGGGGTGAGCGTGATCACTGGCCGTGCGGACAATCCGTTCTACCAGCCGGACAGCAGCCATGCCGCCATACGCAGGGCCATGGCTGCGTATGCCGCATTGGACGAAAAAGGGATTGCCCGTGCCGCCCGTTACGGAGTGAACGATTCCGCCTTGGCGGAGCAACTGGAGCATGTGGCAGCAATAGCATGGAAACAGGCGAGTGACAGCGACCGGCCTGAAACGTATGAGCGTTTCATCCGGGATTTTGCCGGCAGCACCACGGTGCAACAGGCGATCGCGCGCCGCGATGAACTGGCCTACGAGCAGGCACGGAAGGTGAACACATCGGATTCATATCGCGCGTTCCTCCAAAAATACCCCGACGCCAAGGAGGCGTACGGTGCGCGTTCGAGGTTGCAGGAAGCGGTCTATCGCGAGGCCACGCCCGATGGCACCATACCGCAGTACGAGCAATTCCTGGCCAAGCACCCCGAAAGCCCGTTCGTGCACGATGCACAGGACATGATCTACAAATTGTCGGTGCCTGACGGTACGGCGGGCCAATACGCAGGCTTTATCCGCCGCTACCCGGAGAACCCGAACGTGGGCGACGCTTGGCGCAGCATCTATGCGATCTATACGCGCAACCTCAGCGTAGAGAATATCACACGTTTCCTGAAGGATTATCCGGATTACCCGTTCATCGGCGAATTGATGAACGATTACAAGACAGCCAGCTTGGTCCTCTATCCGTTCAGGCAAGGCGGGCTTTGGGGGTTCATCGATGCGCAGGGCACGGAGCGCATCAAGGCCGGGTTCGATTATGCCGAACCGTTTGTGCAAGGCCAGGCACAAGTGGGGCAGGCGGGGCGCAGCGGCTCCGTGAACAAGCAGGGCAATCCGGTCATCCCCTTGATCTATGATGATGTGCTGGACTACCACGATGGCATGGCCACGGTGGAATTGAACGGCCTTCAAGGCGCGGTGGACCGCAACGGCAAGTTGACCGTACCGCTGCAGTACGAGGAGGTCGGTGAATTCGACCATGGCCTGGCGGCTGCTTCGCTACAGGGCCGCTATGGCTACATCAGCCCATCGGGCGAGCCAAGGATACCATTCAGCTTCGCGGGGGCCATGCGCTTCCATAATGGGCTGGCAGTGGTGATGGACAACGATCAAAGCGGCGTGATCGATACCAAGGGGGAAGTGGTGGTCCCTTTTGAATATGATTGGGTGGAAGGATTCATGCAAATGCCGTTCTCACGCGTGCGCAAGGCCGGGCTCATGGGCATCATCGACCGCTTTGGCGAAGTGGTGCTGCCGGTGGAACATGATCATGTGGGGCCGTTCCGGAACGGGCTGGCCCTGGTGATCGACAAGGGGAAATGCGGCTATGTGGGCACCGCTGGGCAATGGGTGATCCCCCAGCGCTATGAATCGAATGCGCTCACGATCAACATGGGTGATTTCCACAACGGCCTGGCACGGGTGCTCTCAGGCGGAAAATGGGGCATGGTGGACACGCTGGGAAACCGGGTGATCCAGCCGCAGTACGCCGACATCGGATTGCTCGAAGGTGGCCTGATCCCGGTGAAACGGAAAACGAAATGGGGTTACATTAAACCATCCTTTGCCAGCGTGGTCGAGCCCAAGTATGATCAGGCCTGGGAACTGCACGACGGCTACGGGCGTGTGGAGGCCGGTGGCCTATACGGCCTGGTGGACAGCTTGGGCCATGAGGCCATCAAGCCAAAGTACAGGGCCATAACAGAACCGAACCAAGGGCGCGTTGTGGCTACCGGCGAAAAGGGCAGCGGCGTGGTGACGGTACGCGACGAACTGCTGGTGCCCTTGGAGTACGATCAAGTGGTGTTCGTTGCGAAGGACCTTGTGAAAGTGGTGAAGGAGAACCGGTTCGGGTACATTGCCCTTCCGGGCGGGGCCTTCCTGTGGAAAGAGGATGGCTTTGGCCTGCCCTCAGCGCAATAGGGCCACGCTGCCGAACAACTTTTCCTGTACTACGCCTTCGCCCGTAAGGGCCTCGTAATGCAGCAACCAATTGTACACCCCAACGGGGGCCAAACTTCCCTTCACGGTCCCGTCCCATGCCTGGCCGGGCGCATGGCCCTCGAATACCAGCGCGCCCCAGCGGTCGAAGACCAGGAATGACCACCGGTGCACATCGCCGTCCAGCGCAACGCCAAAGTCATCGTTCAATCCATCGCCGTCCGGCGTGAAGGCATTCGGTACATGTACGCGGGGTGAACAGCTGCCCTCGGTGATCAGGAGGCTATCAATCGCCGCTAGGCAATGGCCTGAAACGGCGACCCAGTACAGGCCTGGCCGCGTTGCCACCAAATGATCGCCGCTGGTGCCATCGTTCCAATTGTAGGTAGCCCCGGCGATATCCGGTTGCAGGATGACCTGCTGGCCGGGGCAGATCTCCCGATCGGGACCCAGCGAAACATCTGTTCGCAACGGTTGGAAGGCGATGTGCACCTGATCACTTGCCGTGCACCCTTGTTCGCTCAACGATACGGAATACGTACCGGTGGCCGCGACCTGTATGCTGTTGGCACTGGCACCCGTATTCCATAGCACCACCGCATTTCCGGCAACCACGGAAAGCTCCACCGTATCACCCATGCAATAAGTGCGGTCGGGCCCGAGATCCACCGGGGGCAGCTCCAGATAGTGCACGGTAAGGCTGTCGGTTGCCGTGCAATTGCCCAGCGTCGCGGTGGCCACATAAGTGCCCGGGGTGGAAATGGTGCGCGCATGGCCGGTGAAGCCATCAGCCCAAGCCACGTTGGCCGCGGCATAGGGCAGATGCAAGGGGAGGGCCGTGCCGGGGCAAAGCACGGTGTCAGCACCGAGTGTAAAGGCGGATAGGTCCACCACCTGTACCTGCACCATGGCCGTAGAGGAGCACATTCCGTTCGAGGCGGTGACGCTGATCACCCCAGGGCCATCCACCGTGTAACCGGGACCGGATCCACCAGTGGACCAGAGGAAGGATTGGGCGGCACCGGTGAGGTCGATCGTCCACGTTGAGCCGCTGCATAGCGCGGTATCCGTGGGCAGGTCGAGCGATGGCAGCGCAACGATATCCACTTGGATGGAATCAACGGCCGAGCAACCCTGTGCCGTTACCTGCACTTGCCAATTGCCGGCCCCAATGGAGCGCTGCGCCGTTGTTTGGCCATCGTTCCAGAGGTAGCTGCCGCCCGGCACGGCCACATCCACGGGCAGCGTGCTGCCTTGGCCGCACAACACGGTATCGTTGCCCAATTGCACCTGTGGAAGCGGGACCTGGGCGACGGTTATGCTATCGTAGGCCTCGCAGCCGTCCAATGTGGCCCTTACCCAATACAGGCCCGGTTGGTCCACAACCCGCACTGGCCCCGGGCTACCGTCGTCCCATACCAAGTTGCTGCCGGTGGCCGTGAGTGTAAGTTGGCTTCCCGCGCATAGGATGGTATCCGGGCCAAGTTGTGGTGCCTGCGGCCCGGTCACGTGCACCAGCATGGTGTCGGACACTGCACAGCCACCCACGGTGGTCGTGGCGATGTACATGCCCGGGTCCGAAACCGTGATCACAGGCGTGGCTGCGTTGCTGGCCCCGCTCCATTGGGTGGTCCCGCCGGGAAGCCCGCCATCCAATTGCAGCATGCTGCCTGCGCATATGGTGGTGTCGCCGCCCAATTGCAGGGCACCCGCCTGCAGGTAGGCCACTTCCAATTGTGCCGTGCCGGTGCAACCTTGTGCATTGGTGGCCTCCACTTGGTACAGGCCGGCCTGCTCCACCAGAAAGGTGCTGCCCTGGGAGCCATCCTGCCATTGGAACTGAAGTCCGGCACCGTTCACCTCGAGCAATAGGGTGGCGGCAGGGCAAAGCGTAGTATCCGGCCCCAGATGGATTTCAGGTGCGGGAATGGCATGAACTGCCACAGTATCGCTTGTTTGGCATTGGCCTGCATGCACTTGTAGCCAGTACGTGCCGGCCACGGAGGTGCTGAGCACCGGCCCGGTGTGTCCATTGTTCCATAGGTAACCGGTGGCGCCGGGTAAGGTGCCATCCAGTTGTGCCGTGCCATTGGCACAGAAGTATTGGTTCGTGCCCAGGTCAAGCGCAAGGGGCGCCGCCACATCCACCTGTATGGAATCCATGGCCGTGCATTGCTGCGGGCTCGTGACCTCCACGTGATAAATTCCTGGTGTTGCAACCGTGATCTGGGCGGTTTGGGCGCCGGTGCTCCACGCGTAGCTGGCCCCGGTGACCGTGGCGTCCAGCACCAGGGAGCCGCCCGCGCATAGCGTGGTGTCCGGTCCAAGGTCCACTGTAATAGGGGGCAACGCATTTATCACGGTGGTATCGCGGCCGGTGCACCCGCCCACGGTCACATCCACCCACCATACGCCGGCCGGGGCATCAACCGTGGCGGTTTGGGCGCCGTTGCTCCACAGGTATGTGGCGTTGGCGGTGGTGGCATCGAGCAGCACGCTTTCACCGGGACAAGCATCCAATTGGTCGGGCAGGCCCACCACGGGTATGGGCGCCACGGACACCAACACGGTGTCCCTGATGCTGCATCCATTGCTCGTTACTTCCAACCAGTAAAGCCCGCCCGAGTCCACTGCAATGGAATCCGATTGGTCACCGGTGTTCCACAAGTAGGTGGCCCCGGGAATTTGCGCGCCAATGCGGGCGTTCCCGCCGGCACACAGGTAAATGTCCGGGCCGAGGTCGAACACGGGCAGGTTGTAATGGTGCAGGTTCACCGATGCCGTGCCCGTGCACCCTTGCGCCATGGCCTCCACCGAGTAGGTGCCCGGCTGGCTTACGGTTATGGCTGGGGCGGTGCTGCCGGTATTCCACAAATACGCTGCAATGGGCGCGGAACTGCTGGCACTGAACGTCGCCGTACTGCCCGGGCAAATGGTCTGGTCCGGTCCGAGGTCGATCACCGGCAACGGCACTACGGTCACGTCGATCGCGTCATCCGCCAGGCAACCGTCCAGGTCAACCTGTACTTGGTAATGGCCCGATGCGTCCACGTTGTATTCCGGTCCGGTGCTTCCATCCTGCCAGATGTAGGTGGCGCCGGGCTGTGCCACGTCAAGCACCAATTGGCCGCCCGCGCAAAAGCTGGTGTCGTTGCCGAGGGCCACTGCCGGCATGGGCTTATACGCCATCTGCACCGTATCCGCATCGGAACATCCATTCAATGTAACCTCTGCCCAATATGTGCCCGGCCCTGTCACGGTGTACGTGGATGAGGTGGAGCCATCCTGCCACAGGTAGCTTGCACCTGCGAGGAAGGCGTTCAACTGCAGGGCGGTTCCTTCACAAAGCACCGTATCGGGGCCGAGGTCCACGGTGGGCCGGGCCTGGTATTGCACATTCACTTGGTCGCTGTTGGAGCAATTTTGCACTTCCACGGTAACGCTGTAGTTGCCGGGTTGGTCCACATGGAATTGGGCGTTGGTGCTGCCGTCCTGCCATTCGTACGTGGCCCCGGGCAGTGTGGCATCGAGGTCAATGGATCCGCCTTCGCAGAGCACCAGGTCGGGGCCTAGGTCCACCACCGGCAAGGGCGTTACCGTCACGCGCACGGTATCGCGCAGGTACACTGTACCGGAGATTGAAATGTCATCCAGGCCGAAATCATCGCCCACGCCATCGCCGGATGTAACGTGCAGGCAGGCATTCACGCTGGTTTGTCCTGGGCCGGCGGTCCATGTGGTGGTGAATTGCTGCCACCCGGCATTAAAGGCGGGGAAGGTGAAGTCCGGCCAATGGGCGAGCACGCCGTCCATCCGCCACACCACGCGTGCAGGCAACTCGTTGGTAAGCGTGCGCCCCCAGAACCGGAGCGTGTAGGTTTGGCCCGGGCATGTGGGTATGGTCTGGCACCATACATCCAGCTGGCCGTTCAGCCACGATCCATAGCCCGCATTGGCAATGAGGAAGTTGCCCGTTCCGGTGCCTTGGAATTGATTGTGGTACCAACTGGCGTTCGGGCCCACGGTGTAGTAGCCTTCATTTTGCACCGAAATGGC
>JBIQMI010000090.1:0-11769 GCA_044463585.1 Cryomorphaceae bacterium | reverse complement strand
AAAAGCGATCAACCGCGAACATGCAGCGGGCAATGTGTTGCACGGATCGAGAAGAAAGTTGCACGATCGCCAACTGTTTCGGGGCGCAGGCCCACTCCCGCCTTCCGGCCGGTGGGCGGCCTAAAGCCGGATTTTGCCCATGCTCGTACGGCTATGGTGTGAGGAAAGGCCTGTCTGGCACCTTTCGTGAAAGGAAAGCCGCGCAGCCTACCGCTGCTACGCACAGCTTTTCACTCACCATGGACAAACGATATCGGGCCGTGTACCGGAACGACCCGGAATTTGAAAAAGAGCTATTGGAAAGCTTCATTTCCAAACAACGCACAGCACCCGCGCGGCCGGCCTCCTCGCGTACCTCCACCGTGATCGTACGCAAGGAGATCATTCCGTTCTATTACGCGATCTACGACCACGAACTGAAGCGGTACACCCGGTTGATGTACCGGAACGCCAACCCGCGTGACCCTTCGCTGCAAACCGTGCCGGTGCCTGCCGAAATGCAACCGCACATCGCGGGCACCAATTGAAGTTGGCGCAGCTATTGGAACTGTATGTTCACCGAAAAACGAAAAAAGATGAAGGACGAAAAATCAAATGAAGGGGAACTGGAGCCGGAACATCCCCTGCCCCATGACCCCAGGGACGAACCCATTCCACCCGGCATGCTCGATGGGAGCGCCAAAGATGAAAGCAAGAAGGAGCCGGCACAACAACAAACCACAAAACAACATCACGATGCCACAAGGGGATAAGGACAAGTACACCGACAAGCAGAAACGCCAGGCGGAGCACATTGAAAAGAGCGAGAAGAAGGAAGGCCGCAGCCAAAAGGATGCAGAGCGCATTGCTTGGGCCACTGTGAATAAACAGGACGGCGGCGGCAAGAAAAGCGGCAGCGGGCGCAAGAAATCCGACTGACCTGTGATCACGGAAATGCACGAACGGCGGACCCCCAGGCCCGCCGTTCGTGCATTGCGCTCAAGCCTGCACCCCGCTGCCCCACAGGCGCACCATCCGTTTAAGTCCGCGTTCAAGCTCGCTGCATTGCCGCACCAGCAGCGCGCGTGTCGATTCCAACAGGTCCCGTGTGTCCAGCACCGCCAGGTAGCTATCGATCAGCCGCTGTTCGCGCCATTGGCAAAGCCGCAGCGGGCAATCCACATCGGTGGCACGGGGCACCGCCGAAGTATTGACCATGCCCGGCCGCCGTGCCCGACCTGGCCCGGGATAGTGCTGCAGCAGATCGCGGTCGAGTTCCTGCACCATTTGTGGCCTTTCGGTGCATAGCCGCCCTACCAGTTCCTGCACCTTGCGATCAAGTTTCCCTGCCACACGCCGATACTCGTCCGTGCTGATGAGCAATTGATCGCGGATCTGCTTGATCGCCTCGTATTGAAGTGTGCTGTGCATGGAATGAAGACTGTGCCTTGGGCGGATGCCAACCTCGGGCCGATCACCACGGTACCTGATAGGGTGGCGTTGCCGCCCCAACCGCTGCGCCACCACACCCCAACACCGGGGCGTTTCCTCCTCGCAGCGGGCCCGTTGCAGGCCGCAGGTGCAGCTGGCACGGGCCGTGCACATTACCCGCCATTACCAACACCAATTTCAATCATGCTTAGATGGGTAGTCACATTCCTTGTCATCGCGTTGATCGCGGCGTTACTTGGTTTCACCGGCATAGCCGCAGGAGCGGCCTCGATCGCCAAGATCGTTTTCTACATCTTCCTGGTCCTGCTCGTGCTGTCGCTCCTTTTCGGTCGGCGCATTTGGGGCAACACGCCTTGAACTTTCGGCACGGCACATGTTCCATGGCGGGGAAAAACACCCCGCCATGAAACGCATACATGCCACCGCCTTTCTGCTTACCGCACTGTTCTTCGCCCTGTGCGCAATAGGGCAATACAGCCAGCGCGCCACTGTGGCCTCCACGCAATTGGGCCACTTTGATAACGCGGCCCTGCCGTGGTTGAGCGTGCTGGGGGCGGTTGCCTTTGTGGGCGCCGCAGTGCTGGTACTTGCCGGCCTTGGTGGCCCAAGAGGGTACGTGAACGATTAGGCACCGCCACATAACAGTGCAAGAACTTGGGCTTCGGTTCGTTTCTTTGCATTGGAATGACAATGATCGCAAGCAACACGGGAAAACCCCGGTACTCGGCCGAGGAGTTGAAGGAGTTCGAGGGCCTCATCCACGGCAAATTGGCCCAGGCAGAGGAAACGCTCCAACTGAACCGCGACTCACTGCTTCGCCTTTCGGGCGGATCGACCGATGACACTTACGCAGTAAGCGAAGGTCTTGAGGATGCCATAGCCATGATGGAGCGCGAGGATCTGGCCCGCTCAGTGGCGCGGCAGGAAAAATTCATCGCACAATTGAAGGCGGCGCTCGGCCGGATCCGCACGGGTGAGTACGGCATTTGCCGGGCCACCGGCGAACTGATCCCCAAGGAGCGATTGCGCGTGGTGCCGCATGCCACCATGACCGTGGAAGCCAAGAACAAGCGGCCCGAACCCCGGCCAGAGCCGGAGCTTCCCGCGCGCCCAAGCGAGGCGGATCAGGATTGACGCCCTTTGCCCGGTGAGGGCTTTTTGGGCGTAGGTGCCGGTTTGTCCTCACGGCGGGCCTTGCGCTCGGCAGCTTCGGTCATTCCTTGCTTGCCCACTTTACCGGGCGTTTTCACACCCACGGTGCTTTGTGCGCTGCGCACCTGTTTCTCCTTGGGGCGTTCCATGCGTTCGGGCAGTTGGATCGGGTCATGTTCATCCTTGTCCTTCCCGTTTTTTCCTGGTGTCATCATTGCTTCGTTTTGTTCAGAATATGGCCACTTCGCTTCCATTCCCGTGCCATGACCATGGTCCGGCCGTGACCCTCACTGCCCTTTCCACGTCAAATGCGATATTGGTCCCATGAAACCGCTCGTCCCTGCTCTTGCATTTCTACTGCACGCTGCCACCTGCCACGCTTGGGGCCCCACCGGCCATCGTACCGTGGGGGCCATAGCCGAGGCCCATTTGACCCCGAAAGCGAAAAAGGCCGTTGCCTCCATCTTGGGCACGGAATCCATGGCCATGGCCGCTACTTGGTTGGATGAAGTGCGGAGCGATACCGCCTACGACTACACGCGCGACTGGCATTGGGTGACCATACCGGCCGAGGGTGGCTATGCCAACGCGGAAAAGAATCCCAATGGCGATGCCATAGAGGCCATCGGCCGCATGGTGGCGGGACTTTCGGACAAAACATTGGGCCCGGATGAACGCAAATTCCACCTGAAGGCCCTTATCCACTTAATGGGCGACCTGCACCAGCCGCTTCATGTGGGGAAGGGTGACGACCGCGGTGGAAATTCCTTCCAGGTGAAATGGTTCCGGCGGAACAGCAATCTCCACAAGGTCTGGGATGAGGGTTTGATCGAATCCACCCTACTGAGCTACACCGAATTGGCGGCCAGCCTGGACCACATTACGCCCGCCCAAAAAAAAGATTGGGAAAAAGGCAGCATTGCCGAATGGGCCGAAGAAAATGTGGGCTACCGCGCGCAGATCTATCCCGATGAACCGGGCGCCGACCTGGGCTATGCCTATCAATACGTGCAATGGCCGTTGGTGCAGCAACAACTGCAAAAAGCGGGTATCCGGTTGGCGGCCGTGCTGAACGGTGTCTTCAAATGAAAAAGCCGCGGTTCACGCGGCTTTCCCCAGATACTCCTTCGCAACGCGGGCAAGCCCCCGCATATCGAACGGCTTGGCCAAGTAGAAATCGGCACCGCAACGCACCGCCGCTTCCCTTAGGTCCTCCACCGGCTTGGCCGAGATCAATACGACCGGCAGGTCCTCTTTGATGCCTGCGTCCTTCAATTGACGGCATACCTGCTCACCGCTCTGGGTACCCAGTTCCACGTCCAGAAAGATCACACCCGGATCAATGCCCTTCACTTGATGCATGGTGGGCGGCGTGCTGAAGGCTTCAACCTCCAGCCCTTCGCGCCGGAGCACACGCTGTATCAGGAACAACAAGTCCCGGTCGTCATCCACCACCATTACCACCCCGCTCCCTTTTGCTCCTTTGGTTTCCATCTTGGAAAAAAGAAGGGCAAATCTTGCGCCAAGCGCAGATATGCACAAGTTGGTGCAAATGGACGGTGCTTGTTAGGTAAACGGCGGGCGGAATCGCCATGTTCCGGGGAGATCACTCCCCGCCTTGTGCGCTGTCCTTCCCGGCCTCCTCGGCCTTTGGGGCCGTGGCCGCGGTGTCCATCGGCGGGGCAAGGTTCTCCTTGCTGCGCAGCTCGTAGGCGTTGGCCGAGTTGCCATCGGTAGTGCCACCTGCGCCGTCGCGGTTGCTGCAAGCCGTAGTTGTGGCCACAAGGCCTACAAGTGCCAGGGCACCCAAGTAATGCTGAAACATTTTCATGATATGAAGCGATTTTCATCCAAAGGAACACAAGAACAGCACCTCATCCCACAAAACAGTGGAGGCCTCCCATGCGGAACTATCTTGTGGCCCTAAAAGATCGCTGAAGGATGAAAAGATCATTGATCGCGGCAATGGCCTTTGCACTGGGCCTGGCCGCATGGGCCCAAACGCCGCAGGCCATGGAAGGCGCCAAACACGCCGATGCCATTACCCAGCGCATGACGGAAGAACTGGGGCTGAACCCGGAACAGGTCGCCGAGGTGACGAAGATCAACCGCGAACTGGTGGAGCGTTCCATGGCGCAGCAACAAGCCACCGCCAAACAGCGCGAGGAAGGCAATTTCAACGACCTGAAGGAGCGCATGAAGCAGACGCTGACCGCGGAGCAGTACGAGCGCTACCTGAACCTGCAGCAAACACGCGGCACCATGCGCACGCCGGAGGGCCAGGAGATCAAGCCTGTGAGGCAAGTGGAATAAGGAACCGGATCAGTCACGTGCGAAGTGCACGGGCAGCACCATGCGCGTGTTCACCGCGGTGCCTTTGCGCATGCCCGGCTGCCACTGCGGCATGGCACGTACTGCGCGTTCAGCTTCTGCATCCAATAACGGATGCGCGCCCCGGACCGTGCGCACTTGGCCCACACGGCCGTTCCGGTCGATCACGAAGCTGACGTACACCCGGCCGGACAATGCCCCGTCGCCACCCGCGCCGGGGTATTTTATTTCTTCCTGCAAATAGGCATACATGGCCTGCTCGCCCCCGGGGAAAATCGGTGCCACCTCCACTTCGGCCAGGTCCAACACGGCCGTATCGGGCTGTTGCTTGAACCCCTGATCGAACAAACGCTGCCCTGCATCCGCACTTTTGCCCAAGGCCGGCGGTGTTTGGGCGAACATGGAACCGGCCAGCACCAGCAGGCCTGCAGTGATAAGCGATCGCATGGCAACCACGAAGTTAACTGATGAAGATCACCCGGATGGCCTGACCCCGGCCTACTTTTGGAAAATCACTTCCACACTGCATAAAGATCATGGCGAACATCTATTATCCTGAATACCTGCAATTGGACCGGATACTCAGCTCCCAGGAACTGGAGAGCGACAAGCTGGGCAAGCACGCGCATGATGAGATGCTGTTCATCATCATCCACCAGGCCTACGAGCTCTGGTTCAAGCAGGTGCTGTACGAAGTGGAGAGCGTGGCGGACATCTTCAACGACGGCAATGTGGACGACAACAGCGGCGAACTGAACATCGCGGTGCACCGCATGCGCCGGGTGAACGCGATCGTGGACCTGCTGGTGAAGCAACTGGGCATCCTGGACACCATGACGCCGTTGGACTTCCTGGATTTCCGCGACATGCTGCGCCCGGCCAGCGGATTCCAGAGCATGCAGTTCAAGATCCTTGAAGCACGCCTTGGCCTGCGCATGGAGGACCGCTTCGGCAAGCAGTACTACACCAGCCAGCTTCGCCCGGAGCACAAGGCACAGATCGAGGAACTGGAGCACAAGACAACGTTGGTGGAACTGGTGAATGCGTGGCTTGAACGCATGCCCTTCCTGGATGAGAAATACTGGCCGGGCGGCGAAACGTTCTTCGGCCAGCTGGAGGCCCTTTACGTGGGCAGCCTGGTGGAAGGCGAAGAGCAGAACGCCAAGCTTTGGAAGGACACCTTCGGCACGGGCGGCACGGGCCGCAAATTCTCGCCAAAGGCCGCGCGCAGCGCTTTGTTCATCATGATGTTCCGCGATGAGCCCATCTTCCAGCAGCCTTTCCGTTTCCTGGATTCGTTGATCGAACTGGACAATGGCATGGCCCGCTGGCGCGCACGGCACGTGGACATGGTGCACCGCATGATCGGGCTCCGCCTGGGCACCGGCGGCAGCACCGGCAAGGGCTATTTGCGCGGTGCCATGGACCACCACTACGTATTCAAGGAACTGGCCGATATCGGCAGTTTCCTTTTCGAGCGGCGCAAACTGCCCGCGTTGCCGCCGGTATTGAAGCGCGCGATGGAGTTCCGTGGCGAAATGCCCGGAGCGGTGCTATAGCCGCTATAGGGTGAACTGCTCCCCTTGCCGGGGTATCTTGATCTTGCGGAAACCCTGCATGTCCAGCAATCCGCGCATGCCTTCCAGCGATGACGCCGTGCCGTGCACCAGGAAAACGCGCTGCACCAGGGACGGGTCCTGGCAGCTGATCCAACGCAGCAATTCCTGGCGGTCGCCGTGCGCGCTGTAGGTTTCCATGGTGCGTATATCGGCCCGCACCGGAACTTCCTGCCCGAACAGGTGCACGCTGGCCGGCCTTTCCAGCAGGCGCGCGCCGAAAGTGCCCGGTGCACAAAAGCCTACGACCAGCACCGCGTTCGCCGCATTGGGCAGCCCGTGGAACAAGTGGTGCCGGATGCGCCC
Organism: Cryomorphaceae bacterium; assembly: GCA_044463585.1. GTDB lineage: Bacteria > Bacteroidota > Bacteroidia > Flavobacteriales_F > PHOS-HE28 > PHOS-HE28. The sequence goes on along the minus strand of JBIQMI010000090.1, from coordinate 4,933 downwards.
GGCGTCCATCATGCCACTGGCCGCAATGGTGATGCTGGGCCCGGGCAAGGTGTTCAATTGCTTGCTGCGCGCCGCTTCGCGCACGTATTCCACGCCCGGAAACCCGAACAGGTCGGGATCGTTCTCCAGCTCCATCCTCACCTCGGGCCGTAGCAGCGCAGAGTGCTTGCGATAGATCGCCGTGGCATTGATGGACAATGGGCTGTCCACATAAACGGGCACCCGTGGCAGGCGCCCTTCGTTGAAGAACTTGTTGAGCGCATGCAGGATCTCCTGCGTGCGCCCCACGCTGAACGCGGGTATGATCAGCCTCCCTTGCTTTTCGGTGCAGATCTGGCGCACGTGCACGAGCAGCTCGTTGTCGTCCACGGTGAAGGAAGGATGGTCGCGATCGCCGTATGTGCTTTCACATATGATCACGTCCGCCTGTGGGAATGGCTGCGGTGGCGGTACCAGGCGATCGGTGTAGCGGCCCACATCGCCGCTGAAGCAAATGCGCTTCACGCCTTCCTCATTGGCCACGGTAAGGTGCACCGATGCACTGCCGAGGATATGGCCCGAATCGATGAAGGTGAGCGTGATGCCGCGCAGGACCTGTACCGGCTCGTTGTAGGGCACTGTGCGGAAAAGCTCCAGCGTGGCGGCCACATCGCCGAAGTTGTACAGCGGCCCGATCTCTGTCATGGCCGCACCCTGCTTCTTGGCCCGCTTGGCATCGTACCGGTAATCGCTCTCCTGTATGTGCGCGCTGTCCATCAGCAGGATCTCGCACAGGTCGCGGGTGGCCTCCGTGCAATAGATGGGACCGGTGAATCCCTCGGCCACCAAGCGCGGCAACAAGCCGCTGTGGTCGATGTGCGCATGGCTGAGCACCACGGCATCGATGCTTTCCGGCCGGAAGCCGAAGCGCCGGTTCAGGGCATCGCTCGCGGGCCCTTCCCCTTGGAACATGCCGCAATCCAGCAACACCCGCCGGCCATCGGGCAATTCGATCAGGTGCTTGCTGCCGGTGACCATGCCGGCGGCGCCGTGGAAGGTGATGGTGGGCATGGGGAAAGACGCTCGGCGTGGGCCGCACAAGGTAGCGCCCATGCCACCGGGAACGAAAAAGCCCTGCTCCACGGGGGAACAGGGCTTCCGCTGTAATTGTGGCCTACTTCTCCACGCCCGGCGCTTTCTTCTGCTGGGTCTCGTTGCCTTGGCCTTTCATATCGCCCTTGGCGCGACGATGCTCCATGTAGTTCTTCTTCATTTCCTTTTCGCGTGCCTCCAATTTCTGGAACTGCTCGGCGGTGAGCACGGCGCGCAGCTCCTCTTTCCGCGCATCCTCAAGCTTCATGCGCTCATCGCGCCGCTCATTGGCCGCGTCCTTGTGTTCTTGGCGATGCTCCTTGACCTTGTCCGCGTACTTGGCGTTGATCGCCTTCACCTTTTCAGCCTGCGATTCATTCAGGCCGAGTTCCTTCACCATTTGCTCCGTGCGCATTTCGGCACGGTCCTCCATGGTCTTGTGCGGTTTGTCCTGCGCGTTGGCGGTACCTGCGGCGAGCATGGCCACGGCCAGGCCCATCATCAACTTGTTCATGCGTTTTCCGTCGTGAAGCAGACGGGGCTGTTGGTTTATGTTGCCGACCGGAAGCAGATATCGTGCCATGTACGGTGAAGTGCGCGAAACGCACCCAACACACCCCGATCATGGGGCGCATTTTCCCCGATCGGCCTACAGCGACCGTCGGCGAGGTGCCCTGTCGGCAAGGCTGCCTGCACGGCACGGTTTGGGCAGCGGGCGGGCAATACCAAAAAATTAACCACGATGGAATTATTGAAGGACAATTCCGCCAAGGGCCAAATGGAAACCGGATATGCCGGTGAACCTGTGGCCAAGGTCGCCAAGAACCCGGTTGTTGCCGCTCACCCCGTGGCACCGCCCACCGAGGTGCCGAGGAACAAGGTGCACACCGGAGCACCGGAGATGGCGCCCATGCTGAAATTGCTGGAGGACTGCATCACCGCGTGCGAACGCTGCGTGGAGGAATGCCGTGCAAGCGGGCTTGAAAAGCTGAAGTACACCGCTTACGTGGCCGAGGCTTGCGCATCCATTTGCCGGACACAACTGGCATGGTTGCGCACCATTGAACACACGGACTGGATGCATTTGGCCATGTCGTTGGCCCGGGTATTAGCCTCGGCCTGCAACGCCTGCGAGCTGGAATGTTCACGGCACCCCGAGATGCACCATTGTGCCGAATGCGCCATGGCCTGCCGCGCCTGTTCGCGGCAATGCCTCACGTTCGCCGCGTAAGCCTCAGCCCTCGGTGGCCGCGCGCTGGGCAAGCAACCGGCGCGGCAACACCGCATATACCACCGCGCCCAGCGCCACGATGCCCAGGCCGGCGCCGGTGTACACCGGCTTGCTCCATAACAGGTTCAAGCAGAACGCACCGGCCATGAGCATGTACAGCATGGGCAAATAGGGATAACCCCACACGCGGTAGGGCCGCTCGGCGGCCGGCTCCTTCCTGCGCAGCACGAAAAGGCCGCTGATGGTGACGATGTAGAACAGCAATGAAGCGAACATGGTGTACTCCAGCAGATCGCCGTAGCGGCCGCTCAGGCACAGCAGCGATGCCCAGATGCATTGGATCCACAGCGCGAACCCCGGCACCGAGGCCTTGTTCAACCGGGCCGCCCGCGGGAAGAACAACCCGTCATTCGCCATGGCGTAGTAAAGTCGTGCCCCGCTGAGCACGATGCCGTTGTTGCAACCGAAGGTGCTTACCATGATCAGGCCGGCCATGATCAACGCACCCTTGCCGCCGAAGATCACCGCAGCGGCCGCGGCACCAACACGGTCGGCGGCCGCCTGCTGAATGTCGTGCACGGGCAATAGCGCCAAATAGGCCAGGTTGGCCAACAGGTACAACACCGTAACCATGGCAGTGCCCAGCAGCAATGCCCGCGGAATGTTGCGCTTCGGGTTCTCCACTTCGCCGGCTATGAAGGTGACATTGTTCCATGCATCGCTGCTGAAAAGCGAACCCACCAAGGCGACACCAAAGGCCGATACCAGCGCAACGCCCGCAATGGGCACCGCCGGGCCGCCTTCCGCCATGTTGCTGGCGGACCAGCCCACGGAGAAATTGGCGCTCCATGTGCCACTTCCGTTTCCCACCCATATACCCAGCACCACCAGCGCCGCCAGGGCCAGGATCTTCGCCAAGGTGAAACCGGTCTGCAACAATTTACCGTTGCGGATGCCGCCCGCATTGAAGGCCGTGAGCACAACGATGCTGGCGATGGCCAAGGCCTGGCCGGCATCCACTTGGAACCGGCCGAAGTTGAAAAGCACGTTCTCCGGGCCAAGCGCCGGCACGAACACCGCCGTGTATTTGGCGAAGGCCACCGCCACGGCGGCGATCAACCCGGTTTGGATCACCGTGAAAAACGTCCAGCCATAAAGGAAGGCCGGCAGCTTGCCGAAGGCCCGCTGGATGTACACATATTGGCCGCCCGCCTTGGGCATCATGGCCGCCAATTCGCCGTAGCTCAGCGCGGCCAATACCGTCATGATGCCCGATACCAGCCAGGCGGCAAGCATCCACGCGGGCGAACCCAACTGGCGCATCATGTCGGCACTAACGATGAAGATGCCGCTGCCGATCATCGAGCCGGACACCAGCATCATGGCATCCAACAGTGTGAGCGAGCGCTTGAAGCCTGTCATTTCCTTGGAAGGGCGGCAATGTAAAGCCATCGGTCCACCAACAAGCCGCTGGACTATGTTGAAAAACGGTATGCACGCATAACATCGCCGGACCGGTGCCGCGCCTATATTGCCTCCTGTTAGGCACCCAAACCCCCCTTGCCTTGGAACCAAACAAGTACCTGCTGTCCTTCCTTGCCGTTTTGGCCTGGAGCGAAGTGTTTCCCCAGGAAAACCGCCTCCGGGGATCAGTGCATGATGCCACCACCGGCGAGGCGCTGATCGGCGCCGTTGTAAAGGTGATGGACCAGCCAGGCGGCGCCACCACCGACTTCGACGGCAAGTTCAACCTTGCGGTGGGCCAACCGCCCCCCTTCACCCTTTCCGTGGTTTACTTCGGGTACCGCCCGCTGGAAGTGCCCGTTACCAGCCTGGCCAAGGAGCTGAAGGTGAACATGCAGCCCGACGCGATGCTGCTGCAGGACGCCGAAGTGGTGCGCGAACGCATCAGCGACCGCCAAAAGCAGGCGCCGCTCACCGTGGAATCCATGGACCTGCTGGCCATAAAGGAAGTGGCCGGCGGCGACTTCTATGAGGGCCTGGGCAACCTGAAGGGAGTGGACATGACCGCGGCCAGCTTCGGTTTCAAGGTGATCAACACGCGTGGCTTCAACAGCACCAGCCCGGTGCGCTCGCTGCAATTGATCGACGGCGTGGACAACCAGAGCCCGGGATTGAATTTCTCCCTCGGCAATTTTCTGGGCGCCAGCGACCTCGATGTGCTGAAAGTGGACGTGATCGCCGGTGCAAGCACCACATTCTACGGACCGGGCGCCTTCAACGGAGTGATCAACATGACCACGAAAAGTCCGTGGCTTTTCAGGGGTTTGAGCGTGAGCGTGAAAGGGGGCGAGCGGAACATGCTGGAAGCGGCGGTGCGCTGGGCCGATGTGATCGGTGACAGCGTTGCGCCGCGCTGGGCCTATAAAGTGAACGCCTATGCCCTGCGGGCAGATGATTGGTGGGCCGAGAACTATGCGCCAACAGAGAACAGTCCGACGGGAATGAACAACCCCGGAGGCTATGATGCCGTGAACATCTATGGCGACGAGGATGTGAGCGTGAACAACAACTATTCAACTTTCTCCGGGCGCAGAAGTTATCCCGGCCTGGGCAAATTCATGCGCAACGGGTACAAGGAAAGCGAACTGGTGGACTACGGCACGCAGA
>JBIQMI010000089.1:7331-11811 GCA_044463585.1 Cryomorphaceae bacterium | reverse complement strand
GCCCGTGGCGGTCCAGCTCACTAGCACGTCGGTTGGTGCCGTGGGGCATGCGTGGGATTTCGGCAATGGCGGAAGCTCGGTGCTGAACAATCCCGTGGCCACGTTCGGCGCCCCCGGCACGTACAGCATCGGCCTCACGGTGCAGAACCAGTACGGCTGCTCGGCGCACAGTGCGCAGGAATTCACGGTGCACCCCACGCCCCTCGCGGTCTTCAGCGTACAGCCCCAACCGGCCTGCGCCGGTTATCCGGTCACCTTCCTCAACCATTCCATCAATGCACAGAGCTTCGCCTGGGACTTCGGCGACGGAACGGGATCGGTGGAGGACAGTCCGGTGCACACATTTGCTGCGGGCGATCACGCGGTGCAACTGATCGCCACGGGCCCTGGAGGATGCACCGATACGGTGATCGTGCCGCAGGCCGTGCACGTTGACCCGCGGCCCACGGCGGCGTTCAGCTATACACCCATGCAAAGCACCAGCTATGCGCTGCAATTCCACAACCAAAGCAGCGGGGCCACCAGTTGGCATTGGGATTTCGGCGATGGAGACCAATCCACGGAATTCGAGCCCTATCATCTTTTCCCTGCCGGGCCGGGCGATCTCTACCCCTTCTGCCTGGTAGCGGTGAATGATTTCGGTTGCCCCGATACACTTTGCCTGCCCATTGTGGCGGAGAACGATCCCAACATCTGGGCCGCCAATGCCTTCACCCCGGATGGTGACGGCGTGAACGAGGATTTCCGCCCCGTACTGAACGGCTTCCTGGATTGGCGCTACCGCTTCCTCATATTCGATCGTTGGGGTGAATTGATCCACGAAACCCGCGACCGCTTCGCGGCATGGGACGGCATCAGCCGCGGCAAACCCGTGCCCACCGGCGTGTACGTATGGAAGGTGGTGCTCAACCGCGATGGCGATGAGCGGGTGTACTACGGCCACGTAACGGTGGTGCGGGGCTCTGAGTGAGGCGTGTCCTGATCTTTTCAGCCACTTGCCCTCACTCCCCGGTACGGATCTCGGTGAGCGTGGCGGTGGAGTCAGTGCGGAAATCGCGCAGGGTCGCCGCCATGTATTGCACGGGCTTGCCTTGCACGGTGCCGTGCACGTAGTACACCAAGCTGTCCTTGCTGCGGATGCTCTTGCTGAAATTCACGTCGCAGCTATCGATCACCGTGTTGCGCAGGTCCGATAGGGTGAGGCCCATGGGTGCGAGCTGCGCCTCGGCGGCCGGGGTGGCCTTTACCAACGTGTTGTGCAGGCGCAGTTTTACCCGGTGGTTGGGCATCCAATCGGTGTTGTCGAGACGACGGCCATAGATGCCCCAGGCCACAAGGCAGCCCAGTACAAGGCCGAGGCCGAAGAGCATGAGGCGGCGCGGGAAGGTCATGGCGAATGTTGGGAATGGGGAAGGTGGTTGCCGGTTGCACGGCCACTTAGAACGCCGCTAACATGATGTCCAGGTCCTTGAAGGGAAGGCGGTAGGCCTCGGAAAGGATCTCGCTGGTAAGTGCGCCGTTGTACAGGTACACGCCTTGGCGCAGGCCCAGGTTGCGTTTGATCACATCCTCGAATGCGCCGGTTTCGCCCATGGAGAGCAGGATGGGGGTGAAGATGTTGGTAAGCGCATAGGAGGCCGTGCGGGGCACGCGGCTGGCGATGTTGGGCACGCAATAGTGCACCACGCCGTATTTCTTGAAGGTGGGCTCGGTGAGTGAGGTGGCCTCGCTGGTCTCGAAACAGCCGCCGCGGTCGATGCTTACGTCCACGATCACGCTGCCTGTCTTCATTTGGCCCACCATTTCCTCGCTCACCACCATGGGTGTGCGGCCATGCTCGGGGCGTAGGGCACCGATGGCCACATCGGCCTGCAGCAGCGCCTGCTTCAGCACATCGGGCTGAATGATGCTGGTCCAGATGCGCTGGCTGAGGATGCCTTGCAACCGGCGCAGGCGGTAGATGCTTTTGTCGAAGACCTTCACGCTGGCGCCCACGCCCAATGCGGCACGCGTGGCAAACTCGCCCACGGTGCCTGCGCCGATCACCACCACCTCGGCCGGTACCACGCCGCTGATGCCGCCCAGCATCAGGCCCTGGCCGCCCTTGTCGGTGCACAGGTACTCGGCGGCGATCTGTATGGCGGTGTTGCCCGCGATCTCGCCCATGGCCCTGATGATCGGGTAGATGCCCTCGCGGTCCTTGATGAAGTCCCACGCCACCGCGGTCACCTTCTTGTCCATCATGCTGCGCAGGCTTTCGCGGTGCTGGCTGCCCACCTGCAGTGCGCTGATCAGGATCTGCTTATGGCGCAGCAAGGCGATCTCTTCTTCCAAGGGCGCGGCCACCTTCAGGATCAGGTCCGCCTCGAATACTTCGCGGGCGCTGTCGGCCAGCCGGGCGCCGGCCTCGCTGTAGTCGCTGTCCTGGAATTGCACGCTGCTGCCCACGCCGCGCTGCACCACCACCTCGTGCCCGCGGCCGGTGAGCACCGATATGCTCGCGGGGGTGAGGGGCACCCGGTGCTCTTGCGGCGTTATCTCCTTGGGTATGCCGATCAGCAGCCGCTTCTTGTTGCGGCCCACGGCCATGGTCTGTTCCTGCGGAAGCATGGATACCTCCCGGGCCAATTGTTTCAGAAGCTCGCTGCTGGTGCTCATGCGCGTTGCGGGGTGTGAAAAGGGATGTCCACCTGTAACTGCCGCTTGCCATCGGCCAGCACGGCCAGTTGCACGTCCACCGTGCCGGGCGGGTATAGCCCCAAGCCCAGTTCGGGCCATTCCACGAAGCAGTAATGGCCGCTGTCCAGGTATTCGGTGAACCCGATGCCTTCCAATTCTTCGGCCTTGTTCAGCCGGTACAGGTCGAAATGGTACACCGGGCCGTCGGCGGTGCGGTATTCGTTCACTATGGCGAAGGATGGGCTGGCCATGCCATCGGTAACGCCCAATCGGCCGCACAGGGCCTTGATCAGCGTGGTCTTGCCCGCGCCCAGGGTGCCGGTGAAGGTGAAGACACGTGCCTCGGGATAGGCCGCCAGCAGGGCCTCGGCCGTGGCCGGGGCATCTTCCGCCAAGGGCAGGTCGAATGTGCGGACCATTGCTGCTTTAGCGCGGTTTGAGGTAGGCGATCGGCACCAGCATCTCTTCCAAGGAAATGCCCCCGTGCTGGAAGGTGTTCCGGTAGAAGTTCACGAAGTGGTTGTAGTTGTTCGGGTAAACGAAGTACAGGTCCTTCTTCGCGAATATAAATGCGCTGCTCATATTCAGCTTCGGCAGGAAGGCCTGCGCGGGGTCCTTGATCGCCAGCACGTCCTTGGCCTCGTAGGTGAGGTTGCGCCCGTTCTTGTAGCGCAGGTTGGTGTTGGTGTTGCGGTCGCCGATCACCTTGCTGGGCTGGGTCACGCGCACGGTGCCGTGGTCGGTGGTGACCACCACACGGCCGCCCTTTTCGGCAATGGTGCGCATGATCTCCAGCAGCGGGCTGTGCCTGAACCAGCTGAGGGTGATGGAGCGGTACGCCGCCTCGTCCTCGGCCAGTTCGCGGATCACCTCCATTTCCGTGCGGGCATGGCTGAGCATGTCCACGAAGTTGTACACGATGGCGTTGAAGGGGTTCTCCATCAGGTTGGCCACGCTTTCGGCCAGCTTCTTGCCCGCGGCGATGTTGGTGACCTTGGTGTAGCTGCTCTTCACCCGCTTGCCCAGGTTCTTCAGCAGTTCGTTCATGAACTCCTCTTCATGCGCGTTCTTGCTGCCCTCGTCGTCCTCGTTCAGCCACTTGCCGGGGAAGCGCTTTTGGATGTCGCCCGGCATCATGCCCGCGAAGAGCGCGTTGCGCGCATATTGCGTGGCGGTGGGCAGTATGCTGTAGAATTGGCCTTGTTCCTCCACGCGGAAGAACTCGGTGATCACCGGCTCCAGCACGCGCCATTGGTCCAACCGCAGGTTGTCGATCAGCACCAGGAACAGCGGACCCTGTTTTTCGTCGATCAATGGAGCGATCTTGTTCTTGAACACCTGGTGGCTTTGCATGGGCACATCGTTGCCCTTGTTGTTCACCCAGTCCACGTAGTTCTTCTCCACAAAGCGGCTGAACAGGTCGTTGGCCTCGGCCCATTGGCTGCGCAGGATCTCCGTCATGCCCTGGTCTGGGTTCCCGCTCAGCTCCAGTTCCCAGCGCACCAGTTCATCGTACAGCTGCATCCAGTCGGCGGTGCCGAGCCGGTCGCCCAGCCGCATGCTCAGTTTGCCGAACTGCTGCTGGTAGCTGCTGGTGGTTTTTTCGCTTACCAAGCGGCTGCCCTCCAAATGCTTTTTCAGCGCCAGCAGGATCTGGTTCGGGTTCACGGGCTTGATCAGGTAGTCGCTGATCTTGCTGCCGATGGCCTCTTCCATGATGCTTTCCTCCTCGCTCTTGGTGATCATGATCACCGGTGTGCGGGGGCTGATCGTTTTCACGCGGGCCAGGGCCTCCAACCCG
>JBIQMI010000089.1:0-7321 GCA_044463585.1 Cryomorphaceae bacterium | reverse complement strand
TCATGCCGGGCATGTTCTCATCGAGGAAGATGATGTCGAACTCCTCCTTGCCCACGGCCTCCACGGCATCCAGGCCGCTGTTCACCGTGGTTACCGCGTAGCCTTTCTGTTCCAGGAAAAGCACGTGCGGACGAAGCAGGTCGATCTCGTCATCGGCCCAAAGGATGGATGCTGCCATGGCGGTGTTCGTGGGGGAATGCTGAATGGATGCGGATGTAATGCTCATGCAGGTACAACAGGCCCCGCGTGGGATTGTTGCCCGGCCATTGTTAGTGGGTGTGAAGGTACGGGCGGGAGGGCGCCGGGCGGGATTTGCCGCGGAGGCGCTGGGAATGCGCTTGCCGCGATGGTTTAACCGCGGAGGGCGCGAAGAACGCGGAGCTTTTGGGCGATGTAGGACGCGGAGGAATGCCTTGGCCGCGATGGGTTTGGCCGCTGAGGCGCAGAGGCGCTGGGAATGCCGGCGGTGTGGGAAGGAAAGAAGGAAAGCCGCTGAGGCATGCAGTCACAATGTCCACATTGTCCACCTGAGCGCAGGGAAGAGGAATGCCTTGGCCGCAATGGTTCAATGCGGCGGACGCGGTAAAGACGGAGTGTCCGTAGCGTCGAGCCGTTGGTTCGACACGACGATCTCGGCGCGGAGCGCACCGGATTTGCGGCGGAATGTGTTTTCCGACCCCGGCGGGGTCGCAGCCTGTGTTCCCATTTTGTTAGGACGTCATAAGGGCCGCCACCTGAGCGCCGGGGAAAGCGGCCACCGCGAATTCCCCTTGCATGCCGCCGGTTACTTTAGGCGCGGGTTGTTTGGTTGTTGCCGGTTGTTTTTTGTCAGTTGTTGGTCCCACAATGAAGATCCTTAACGATCCCATCCATGGTTTCATCAGCATTCCGCACCCGGTGTTGCTGAAGTTGATCGACCATCCTTGGTTCCAGCGCCTGCGCTACATCAAGCAGCTTGGGCTTTCGCATCTGGTGTACCCCGGTGCGCTGCACACGCGCTTCCACCATGCCATCGGGGCCATGCACCTCATGGGCCTGGCGCTGGAAAGCCTGCGCGGCAAAGGCCATCCGATCACCGCCGATGAGGCCCTGGGCGCGCAGGTGGCCATCCTGCTGCACGATATCGGCCATGGGCCCTTCAGCCATGCGCTGGAGCACAGCTTGGTGGAGGGCATCAGCCACGAGGAGATCGGTGCCCGTGTAATGGCCAAGTTGAACACTGAAATGGACGGCGCGCTCAGCCTCGGCCTCGCCATTTTCAAGGATGAACACCCCAAGCACGCCCTGCACCAATTGGTGAGCGGGCAGCTGGATGTGGACCGCATGGACTACCTGAACCGCGACAGCTTCTTCACCGGCGTGAGCGAGGGCGTGATCGGCGGCGACCGCATCATTAAAATGCTGCAGGTGGTGGGCCACCGCCTGGTGGTGGAGGAAAAGGCCATCTACAGCATCGAGAAGTTCATTGTGGCGCGCCGCCTGATGTACTGGCAGGTGTACCTGCACAAGACCGTGCTGGCCTGCGAGCAGATGCTGGTGCAAACGCTGCGCCGCGCCAAGATGCTCGGCCTGGCCGGCGAGCCGCTCTTCGGGTCGCCGGCATTGCTCGGCTTCCTGCGCGAGCGCCGCGACAAAAGCTCATTCGATGATCCCGCCGTACTGGCCGATTTCATGCGCCTCGACGACCACGACATCATGGGCGCGATCAAAGTGTGGACCGCACATCCCGACCGCATCCTCTCGCGCCTGGCCACCGACCTGCTGCACCGCAACACGCTGCGCATCCGCCTGCAAAAGGAACCTTGGGAACCCGGCCAAGTGGCCCGCACCCGCACCGCCTTCGCAGCGCAAATGGGCATCAGTGAACAGGAGGCCGGCCTATTCGTGCTCAGTGGCAAAGTGGTGAACAACGCCTACGATACCGACCACGACGGCATCAAGCTCCTGTTCAAGGATGGCCACCTGAAGGACATCGCCGAGGCCAGCGACAACCTGGGCGTGGCCGCCATGGGCGGGGTGGTGGAGAAGCACTATTTGGCGTATCCGAGAAGCTTGGGGAAGGAGTGGTTCGGGCGGTGAGGCACAGGTCGGCGATTCAGGCACGCATCGATAGCCGGACGACACGGGGACATTATCTTCGCAGCATGTCGGTTAAGCAGTCCATTACAGTAAAGCGAGGGTTGAGTGAGGAAGGGAAAGCCATGGATGCCGCGTTAAAAAAGGCGGCAAGAAAAGCGGTGAAGGAAGCCTTCCGGTTGCGCGACGCGATCCTTGTGGAGCGGGACGGTTGGTTAATGTATGTGGATGCGAAAGGAGTGAAGCGCCGCAAAGTGCGTCGGATCAAGCCGGTCCAAAGTCCCGATTGACCATGCCGCCAACATTGCGGCTCCGAATTTTTGCTGGCCCCAACGGCTCCGGGAAGAGCATCATGAAGCAACAGGTGCAACGAACGGAGGTGCGGGGCCAAAAGGTTGATCTGGGGAAATATGTGAATGCCGATGAAATCGCCAAGCAATTACGCGAACGAGGGAGCTTGAACATAGCTTCTTTCGGGATCAGGACGGATGCCCGCGCGTTCAGGGTTTTTGCTGAAAGATCAGGGCTCCTTCGGGGTCCGATCAACCAAAGGAAGTTCGGCAGTGGTTACGTAATGGAGGGTACGACTTTCAAATTAATTGATGACCGACTGGCAGAACACTTCGCCCAGCTGATTGCGGCCTTTTTATGTGACCAGCTCGTGGCGCAGAAAATCAAGTTTTCATTTGAAACCGTGTTCAGCCATGCCAGCAAGTTGGACCTGATGAAGCGCGCGAAGGAGGCTGGTTTCAAGGTGTATTTGTACTACATCTGCACCAACGCTCCTGAGATAAACGTGGACCGCGTTCGCAGCCGGGTGAGGGCCAATGGCCATGACGTCCCGGCTAAGAAAATAAAAGAGCGTTATGCCAAGTCGTTAAAGCAGCTTCTCCCCGCCATGGAGCATTGCTACCATGCATTTTTGTTCGATAATACCGAGAGTCCGTTGGTGGGTGAAGCGGAGCCGTTGATGTTCGCTGAGATGAAAGCCCTGGATTCCGGAAAAGAGTGGAGGACGCTGCCGGACAGAACCCCGGATTGGTTCCTGCGGGAATTCCTTTTTGCCAGTACCAATCCCACCTACCGCGAAATGGGAAACCAAGTGCTTGCTGCCCGTGCAGCAGGCGATCAAAGGTGAACAGGCTGCTACCGCTACGGGCCAGAGACAACCTGGGCGTGGCCGCCATGGGCGGCGTAGTGGAGAAGCACTACTTGGCGTATCCGAGAAGCTTGGGGAAGGAGTGGTTCGGGGGTGACGTGGAGGTCAGCTTTTCAATATATACCACTAGACAACATTGGCATGCGGGGGTTGTGGGCCGGAGCCGGTTACATTGCGGCCCTAACCAGAACCGTCCATGAAATTGCAATCCGTTATTTTCCTGCTTACCTTTTTGGTGCCAGCCGCTGTTGCGGCCCAAAGTCCGGGCAAGCCTGTATCATCGGGGATCGACGTGGCCCCGCTCGGTGATCCGCCAAGGGATGTGCATGCTTTTGACTACCACGAGGGGACCATCGTGCTGGCGCGCGGCGTGAAGCAAGGCGAGATAATGGTGGCCAGCTTCGCGGAGAACGGCGAAACGCATGAGCGCGCCGTTGGGCTGGCTGGCAAGGGAAAGTCGCGTTGTCCGCTGAATGCGGTCGCCATCCTTGGTGGCAAGGCGTGCGTTTTTTACGATGAATGGGACAAGCGCACGGGCTTGCTCTCCCTTTTCGTGCAACAGTACACGCTGCCCAATCTGGAAGCGGACGGTGCCCCGGTGCGCTATGGGGAGATCCCTTTGGACGCCAAGGGCTTCCACGGCGCAAGAGTAGCGATGGAGATGAGGCACTCACCCAACAGGGAGAAGACCTTGTTGATCTTCGATAAGATCCAGCAAGGCGGCATAAAACTGGCGCTGTGCTGGGTGTTCGACAATAACATGGACCTGGAGTGGAGCGGGGGATACCGCCTTCCTGTGCAGGCCATGTCGAGCGAGAGCAAGATCTGGCTCATGGACAATGGCCGGGTATACTACAGGGTGAGCGGCGTGGTACTGGAGGAGGATGACCTTAAGGAGAAGCGCGACGGCTCGGTGGAAGTGCGAAAGAACCAGGACGCGCACAAACATGGTTCCACGAGCTGGTTCCAGCTGCGCGGGGAGGAATTCATGACCTGGGAGGAAGGCTCTGCCTCCTTGGTGCCCGTGCAATCAGGCGGGGAAGTGTGGTTTGCGGGCCTGGAGCCGGGCGGACCGCAGAGTTCCGGCCAATGGGCGTTGTACCGGCATGATGGTACCGGCTTCGCACCGAAGCTGGTGGCCAAACAGCCTTGGCCGCATGCGATCAAAGGGGTGTCTCGTTTCACGAAACTGGACAACGAGCTTATCTGGGCGATGTCAGATCTTCAGGGTGATTTTTATATCGCCTTGGTGCAGGACGGCGGTACCGGTGTGGTGAAAGTGGACAAGCAGGGTTCCGTTGCATGGTCGAAGATGCTGCCTTGGGATAATGCGCTGTTCGTGCCTGTGGGCGACAAGCTTGTGAGCTATCGGTGGTTGAACAATCCACAGATGCGGAAAGTCTTGAACAATATGGCCTACAAGGAGCTTACCACCCAAGCGGGCCTGCCCACCCGGCCGGTGTTGCTCACCATGGACGCCGATGGCAACCACCGCACCACTGAAATACTGGATCCGGCCTACAAGGTGGAAAGCAAGTCATACGCACAATCGGACATGATGGCCGCATGCGGCTGCTTTGTTTTCAAGGGCAAGGAAAAGGGGGCCAAGGGCTTCTCGCGGGTAAGGTTATTGGATTGAGGCACGGCGGTCCATGCCGCCAAAGCGGACCAATCCGCGGGGCGAGGCTTCGGCTGTGCATGATCACTTCCTTTGCACCATGGAACAGCAACCACCGCGCACCGTGCTGATCACCGGTGCCACCAGCGGCATCGGCGAGGCCACGGCGCGCAAATTTGCCCGTGAGGGTTGGCGCGTGATCATTACCGGCCGACGGCGCGATCGGCTCGAAACGCTAAAGCGGGTGCTGGAGGGCCTGCACGGCACCATCGAGGGCAGTACCGCCGCGCATGCGCTCCGTTTTGATGTGCGCGACCGCCAAGAGGTCGAGCGCGCCCTGGACTCGTTGCCCGCCGATTGGGCCAACATCGATGTGCTGGTGAACAACGCCGGCCTGGCCCGCGGACTGGAACCCTTTCAACAGGGCAGCACCGCCGACTGGGAGGAAATGATCGACACCAACCTGAAAGGCCTGCTGTACGTGACCAAGGCCGTAGTGCCCGGCATGGTGGCGCGCGGCCAAGGCCATGTGATCAACATCGGCAGCACCGCCGGCAAGCAAGCCTACCCCAACGGCAATGTCTATTGCGCCACCAAAAGCGCGGTGGATGCCTTCACCAAATCCTTGCGCATCGATTTGCTGGAGGCCGGCATCAAGGTGACACAGGTTGCACCCGGTGCCACGGAGACCGAGTTCAGCGAGGTGCGCTTCCACGGCGACGCCGGGCGTGCCAAGCAGGCCTACAAAGGCTTCCGGCCGCTTACCGGCGCTGATGTGGCGGACATCATCTTCTTCACCGCCACCTTGCCGCAGCATGTGTGCATCAACGATCTGGTGGTCACGCCCACGGCGCAGGCGAACAGCACGATGGTTTTTAGGGGGATAGAGTGAGAGCGTATTAAGGTGATGGAGTTGTGGGGCTGGAAAGTGGGACGTTGACCACGCGGCTTACTGATCGGAACATCCGGCACCTGCGGGTGAAGTACGGACTATGTGGGGGCAAGGACGCTGAGGTGCGCCATGAATAATGATTTGATTTTTCCGGTGGAGGATTTGACGCACGACCTTGCTGCCTTTGATCAGCGAGGTGGGGTCGATCAGCGGTTGGCAAAAAGCTGTATTCTTCTGCGTTAAATTGCACACCATGCCACCCGCACATTCCTTTCTGGTTGCCCTGCTTCTTGGTGCCGTCGTGATGCCTGCCTCGGCACAACGCATCGAGAACTCCTCGCGCAGCACCATCGGCTACCTGAACAGCGATGGCCGCTTGGAAAACGCTTCCCGCAGCACGGTGGGCTATTTCGATGCCAGCGGTCCAGATTGGCGCATCCAAGATGCCTCGCGCAGCACCATGGGCTACATAACGGCCAGCAGCGATGGTTGGCGGGTGGAGAATGGTTCGCGCAGCACAGTGGGTTATGTGCTGAAAAGCGGGAGCGAATGGCGCGTGGAGAATTCTTCGCGCAGCACCGTGGGCTACATCCATGCCGATGGACGGGTGGAGGATGGTTCGCGCAGCACACAGGGTTATGCGCCAGGCGCACCGCCGGCCTGCATCGCGGCGTATTTCTTCTTCTTCCGCTTTCCATAGGTGCCGGGGCATTGTTGGCCTTGGCCGCTTGAAGGGCCATGCTGAAAAGGTGATGTGGTGGCTTGGGCCACGCACCTATCTTCGCGGACCCTCCCACGATAAACCCCATGGCCATGCAATTCACCGCCGCCCAGATCGCCCAGTTCCTGCACGGCGCTGTGGAAGGGGACGGCGCGGTAACAGTGAATGATGTGGCCAAGATCGAGGAGGGGCGCCCTGGCACGCTCACATTTTTGGCCAACCCGCTCTATACCGAGCATCTGTACAGCACGGGTGCCAGCGTGGCCATTGTGGCGCGCGATTTCAAGCCGGCCAAGGCGCTGCCCGCCGGGCTGGTACTGGTGCGGGTGGACGATCCGCGCGCTGCGTTCGCGCGCCTGCTCGACCTGTACGAGTCGCAGCGCTTCACCCAACAAGGGGTGGAGCAGCCCAGCTTCATCAGCCCCAAGGCCAAGGTGGCCGCTGGCGTGTACATCGGTGCGTTCACCTACATCGGCGATGGCGCGGTGGTGGAGGACGGCGCCAAGGTCTTCCCCAACTGCTACATCGGCCCGGTGGTGCGCATCGGCCGCAACAGCCGGCTGGACGCCGGTGTGAAGGTGTACGCCAACTGCAGCATAGGCGCGCGCTGCGTGCTGCACAGCGGGGCGGTGATCGGGGCCGATGGTTTCGGTTTCGTGCATGCCCAGGGCGGCCACCAGGAAAAGATGCCGCAGATCGGCAACGTGGTGATCGAGGATGATGTGGAGATCGGCGCCAACACCACGGTGGACCGCGCCACCCTGGGCCACACGGTGATCCGCACCGGCGTAAAGCTGGACAACCTGATCCAGGTGGGCCACAACGTGGAGATCGGGCCCCATACGGTGGTGGTGG
>JBIQMI010000088.1:0-11868 GCA_044463585.1 Cryomorphaceae bacterium | reverse complement strand
ACGGCCGGAAGGTGCCCTTCCACTTCTTCTTCGGTGCACCCAGCTGCGTGCCCGCCACGCAATTCGAAACGGCCGGCGCGGCCATCAACAGCGATGAGGTGGGCCGGCTGCTCGAGCGCGATGATGTGCTCTACCTCAGCGAAATGATGAACTTCCCCGGGGTGCTGGCCAAGGACCCGGAGGTGATGGCCAAGATCGCGCACGCGCACAGGCTGGGGAAGCCGGTGGACGGCCATGCCCCGGGCCTGCACGGCGCTGATGCGGAGCGCTACATCGCGGCCGGCATTTCCACCGACCACGAGTGCTTCACCGCGGAAGAAGCCTTGGACAAACTGCAGCATGGCATGAAGATCCTGATTCGCGAAGGCAGCGCTGCCAAGAACTTCGAGGCCTTGATCGGCCTGCTGCCCGACCACGGCGCCAACATCATGTTCTGCAGTGATGACAAGCACCCGGACAGCCTGGAGCAGGGCCACATCAATGAGCTCTGCGCACGGGCCGTGGCCAAGGGCCACGATGTGTTCCAAGTGCTGCACGCGGCCTGCGTGAACCCCGTGCTGCACTACCGCTTGCCCATTGGCCAGTTGCGCATCGGCGACGCCGCCGACCTGGTGGTGCTGGAGGACCTCGTGCACTTCAAGGCCAAGGCCACCTACATCAAGGGCGAATTGGTGGCGAAGGACGGCTTGCCCCTCATTGCTTCGGTCGCAGAGGAAGCCCCGAACAATTTCAACTGCAGGCCCAAGGAACCCGGCGATTTTGCCGTGGCCGCCTCGGATGGCGAATTGTTGGTGATCACGGCCGAGGATGGGCAGCTCATCACCGGCAAAACGCGCATGGCCGGTAAGGTGGGGCACGGTTTGTTCGTGGCCGATCCATCGCGCGACCTGTTGAAGATCGCGGTGGTGAACCGCTATGCCGATGCCCCACCGGCAGTGGCCTGGATCAAGCATTTCGGGCTACGGCGCGGGGCCATTGCCGGCAGCGTGGCCCATGACAGCCACAACATCGTGGCGGTGGGCACCAACGACGATGACCTGTGCGCCGCCGTGAACCTGGTGATCGCGCACAAGGGCGGCATCAGCCTGGCCGATGGCGCGGTGCAGGAAATACTGCCATTGCCCGTGGCCGGGATCATGACCAATGCCGAGGCACATACCGTGGCCGCGGCATACGCGCGGTTGGACGCCATGGCGAAGAGTCTCGGTTCAACCTTGGCCGCCCCGTACATGACGCTCAGCTTCATGGCCCTGCTCGTGATCCCCCACTTGAAACTGAGCGACCTCGGCCTGTTCGACGGCGATACCTTCAGCTTCGTTGCGGACCAACGCAACGCTTGAAGCTTCCCAGCTCAAACGGGCGGCGCGTACTTGTGCCAGATCAGCCAACAGGCCACTGCCCCGGCGATGATGGTGAGCGGGAAACCCATGACGAAATAGTCCTTGAACTTGTAGCGCCCCGGCGTGTACACCAAGGCCAAGGTGTGGTAGCCCACCGGCGTGAAATACGAGGTGCTGGCGCCGAACATCACGGTGAGCAGCAGTGCTTTCGGGTCCACGTGCAGGCCCTGCGCAATACTGATGGCGATTGGTGCCATGAGCAACGCCGCGGCATTGTTGGCCATGATGTTGGTGACCAGCACGGTGAAGCCGAACAGAATGGCCACCACCCATGCGAAGGAAAGCCCGGATGCCATGCTGATGAAGCCATCGGCCGCCAGCTTGTCCAACCCGGTATTCTGTATGGCGATGCCCAAAGGGATCAGGCCGGCGATCAGGAAATAGACCTTCCATTCCACCCGCTTGTAGGTATCGCTGAGCACGATGCAGCGCGTCATCGCCATGAGCATCACGCCACCGAGGGAGGTTACTACAATGGGTGCCAATCCGGCCGCGGCCGTGGCGATCACCGCGATGAAGATCAGGGCGGCCGTCCAGCGCTTGCGCAGGCTGCGCACCATGGGCATGGTATCCAGCAGGATCAGGTCCTCCTGTACCTCAGGGTCGGCGGCGAGCTGGCCATTTGTCTCGATCAACAGCATGTCGCCCACACGGATCTCCTCCTCGGCAAACCCGCCGTTCACCACCATTTCCGGCCGGCGCAGCGCCAAGGGCACGGCCTCGTACATCTCCATCAACCTTAGGTCGCGCAGGCGGCATCCTGCCAATTCCGAACCCGGTGCCACCATGGCCTCCACCACGTAGGTCTCGGCGGCGTGCAACATCTCCCGTTCCAGGCTCAGCCTTGCCGTCATGGCGTACTTGTTCCCCACGGTGAGCCGCGCCAGGCCACTGGCATCACCGCGCAGCAGCACATGGTCGCCCGACTCCACCCAAGTATCCTCATCCTCCAGCGATTTGTTCGCCCGCTTGATGTCCTGCACGGCCATCAATTCCACCTTGTAATCCTTCAAGGCGTTGCGCACGCGCCCGATGCGGCCGATGAAAGGCGAATCGTGGAGCACCACCAGTTCGGTGTAATACTTCCCCTGTTGCTGCTCGCTTTCGAGGTCGACCGGGCTGCGCCGGGCGGGTACCAGCCGGTGCCCCACGACCACCAGGTAAAGGATGCCCGCCCCGGCCATGGCCGCGCCAATGCCCGAGAACTCGAAAAAGGTGAACGGCTTGACGCCGTACTGTATGGCGATGCTGTTCACCAGCAGGTTGGTGCTGGTGCCAATGATGGTGCACAGCCCGCCCAAAATGGAAGCGAACGCCATGGGCATGAGCAGATGGCTGGGGCTGATGCCCTTGGTGTTGCCCATGAGCACCAGCACCGGAAGGAAAAGGGCGATCACGGCCGTGTTGTTGGTAAAAGCCGAAAGGAAGGCGATGAAGGGCAAAAGCACCAGCAACACGGTCCACGAATTGTTGCCGGTGAACACGAGCAGCCGCTTGGTGATCAAATGCAGCACGCCAGTGCGCTCCAGGCCGGTGTTGAGGATGAGCAGCGCCAGCACGGTGAGCGGCGCTTGGTTGGAAAAGCCGGACAAGCCCTCGGGCACCGATACCAGGCCTGCCGCCATAAGCACGAACGCCACCAGAATGGCGGTAACGTCGATGCCCACCTTTTCGGTGACGAACAGCACCACGGCCACGGCGATCAGGCCACAGAGGAGCCACATTTCAAAGGTCATGGTGGAAGATGTTGGGCTTTGGAGCAAACAACATCCGTTGTGGCGTTTCGGTTTGCCGCATGGAGGCACCGCATCACAATTCCCTTGCGTCATTCCCCACAAAAGAGAACATGACATCCCGTTACCCGGTATTTTTCCTTTCCCTGTTCGCAGCGTCAGCGCTAAGCGCACAATGCGACTACACCCCCACGATCACCCCCACGGATGTGATCCTGTGCCCCGAGGGAAGCGCCACGCTTTCCACCCAGGCCTACGACAGCTACCAATGGTTCAAGGAAGGCAGCCCGATCGCGGGGGCCACCGGACAAACCTTGGTAGTGGAACATTTCGCCGATGCCGGGTACATGTTCACGGTACAAGTAAGCCTGGACGGATGCACGGCCACCAGCGCCGCCGTACTGGTGGACGGCTGGGCCTTCCTGATGCCCTACGTGATCCACGGCGGCGATGAGCCTTTGAACCAAGGCCCGGTGCTGAATTTCTGCGATGGCGATACCTTGACCCTCAGCCTTTCGCCGGGCTACACGGAAAACATTACCTGGTTCCGCAACGGCGAGGCCATTGCAGGCGAAACTTCTCCTGAGTTGTTCATTACCACCAGCGGTGCCTACACGGTAACGGGCGCACCCACGGTATGCCCGAATTCAATTCAAGGCATCGGGCTCGACATCGAAACGCAATTCCTTCCCTTGATGCGTCCGGACATTGTTGACCTGGGCGACCAGATCTGCGTGTACCCGGTGGGCAACAGCACGCAATGGTATTTGGCCGGTGTGTCCGTGGCAACCACTGATTGCATCGTTCCATCCTCATCGGGCCCTTATACCGCGTTCGTGGATTATGGCCAGCCCTGCCAAGGCCTGTCAGACCCCTGGATGAGCACGGGCATCGCCGGCCTGAACGGCACGGCCATGCAAGTATCGCCGGTACCGGCCTCCACGGAATTACATGTATCGGTCCCCCTAGGTGGCCCCGGTGAATGGCTGATCACGGATATGCTTGGGCGACCCGTGCTGCGGGCCCGATCGGAAGGCGCAGGGAATGCGGTGATCGAAATAACGCCGCTAGCCCCCGGCAACTACCTGCTGCTGGACGCCGCGCGCACAATGCAACCTGCACGGATCGTGGTGGCCCGCTAATCCGGCCCGGAAACAACAACGGCGGCCCCGCAAGGCCGCCGTTGTTGTTTCATAAAGCCCAGGCAATTACTGCTCCGTACCGTCGTAGCCGAACAGGTCCTTGATCGTCAGTTGCTTCACCGGCCCCAGGCGCTCAAGCACCTTCTGGTCCAGCGCCCCTTCCTTTCCGATGGCCAGGTAGGTGAACTTGCGCCCGCGGATGTGGTCGTTGAAGAACCGCTGCAGGCCCTCCAAGTTGGCCTCCTTGATCTGCGGATAGATGATCTGGTTCACGTCCACGTCCAGGCCGCGGCGGCGTGCGGCCACCCAGCTCCAATAGATCGCCTCCTTGGTGGTGCGGCTCGATTCGATCTTCTTCAGTGCGGCATCGCGGCTGCCATCGAACATCAATTGGTTCATCGGCATCTCGTTCATCAACGTGTTCATGGCGCGCTCCGCCTCGCTCAACTTGTCGGCCTGCGTGCCCACATAGGCGATCACATAGCTCGATTCCTCCTTTTTCGCCGGCATGCTGTAGGCCGCGTACGCCGAATAGGCCAACGCCTTCCCCTCGCGTATTTCCTGGAACACGATGCTTGATAGGCCGGAACCGAAGTATTCATTGAACAGGTTACCATAGGCCATGTTGCCCACATCGAAGGGCTGGTCCTTGCCCTGCAGCATCAATTCGGTCTGCACCATGTCGTAGTTCACGTAGTACACCTTGTTCTCCGTGTTGTCGAGCTCCACGTACGGCTCCTGCTGTGGCCATTCCTTCAGCGTGGTGGGGGTTTTATGCAGCTTGTTCAGCATGGCCGCCACCTCATCGGGGCTCCGCTTGCCATAGTAGAACATGCGGTGCTTATGCTCATTGATGGCTTTCACCAAGGACAGCAATTCCTCCGGCTTCACGCTCTTGAGCTGCTCCGCGGTAAGGATGTTGCGCAGCGGCGAACGCTCGCCATAGCGCGCGTAGTTGCGCAGGCCGCTGTACATGATCGTGTTCTTGTCCTTCACGTTGTCGCTGCGCTCCTTCAGTTCATCCTTCACCAATTCGGCCAAGGCCTTCGGGTCCGCCTTGGGGTCGGACAGCAGTTGCTCCACCAGCACGAGCCCCTTTTCCATGTTCTCCTCCAGCCCCGAAAGCGACACATAGATGCGGTCCTGCCCGGCGAATACATCGAATTGCAGGCCGAGCTTGAAGAATTCCTTTTGCAGCTGCTCGGCGCTCATTTTCCCCGTTCCGAGGTAGGGCAGGTAATTCACCGCGAGCTTCAGGCGCGGGTCATCGTAAGTTCCCAGGTCCAGCACCTGTGTAAGGGTGAACAGGTCGTTGCTTTTGTTGGGCACAATGGCCAGCGGGATGTCATGCGCCAACGTGCGGCGGATGATGGCGCTATTGTAGTCCACGAATTGGGGCTGCAGCCGTGTTTCGGGGATCTCGGCCCAGCGCTTGTACCATTCGCTTTGCTTGTCGCGATTGATCTCCAGTGCGGTGATCTTGGGTTTTTCCACGTGGTACACGTTCTTGTCCTCCCCTAACCGCTTGTACACGGTAACGCTGTTGTCCTTGAAGCGGCTCTTGGCGAAGTCCATCACCTGCTGCTTGGTGATCTTGCCCATGCGGTCGTAATAATCCACCACGTCCTTCCAGTTCTTCTGCAGGATGAAAGCGTCGGTAAGGGCATAGGCGCGCATGTTGTTCCTTTCGTTCCAGAACCGTATGCGCTGTTGGCGTTCGTGGTTCACCACTGCTTGGATCAGCCAATCGTCGAATTCGCCTTTCTTCAATTTCTCCAGTTCCTTCAGCAGAAGCGTGCGTGCCTGCTCCAGCGTTTGGCCCTGCTTGGGGTTCGCACCCATGATGAAGCGTGAATAGTCCTCCTGTTCGTTGGAGTAGGCGTAGGCGTCCAATACCTGTTGCTTCTGCTTCAGGTTGATGTCGATCAAGCCGGCCTGGCCGTTGCTCAGCAGCCCGGAGATCAGGTCGAGCATGATGGGATCGCTCGTGCGTGTGCCGCCGAAGCGCCAGCCGATGGTCACCCAGTCGGCCATGGGTCCGTACACGCTCAGCGAATCGGACTTGGTGATCGGCGCTTCCGGCTTGAACTGGAATTCGGGCACCGGCTTGCTCTTCCACCCGCCGAAGTACTTGTCCACCAAGGCAATGGTCTCTTCATAGTCCAGGTCGCCGGCCATGATGATGGCCATGTTGTTGGGCACGTAGTAGGTGTCGAAATAGGCGTGGATCTTTTGCATGCTCGGGTTTTTCAGGTGCTCCCCGGTGCCGATGGTCGTTTGGGTGCCGTACGGGTGGTTCTTGAACAGCGCCTCGCTCATGGCCTTGTAGGCCTTGAAGTAGTCGTTGTCCTGCCCGCGGTTGAATTCCTCGAACACGGTCTCCAATTCGGTGTGGAACAAGCGCAGCACCAATTGCTGGAACCGCACCGATTCGATCATCATCCACTTCTCCTGCGCATTGGTTGGAATGTCGTTGACGTACACCGTTTGCTCGTTGCTGGTGTACGCGTTTGTTCCCTTGGCCCCGATGGAGGAGATCATTTTGTCGTACTCGTTGGGCACGGCGTACTTGGCGGCGATGGCGCTGAGGCTATCGATCTGCGCATAGATCATGGCGCGTTCGGTCTCGTCGGTCACGCTGCGCCGTTTTTCGTACAGGTCGCTGATCTGGTCCAGGAATGCGCTTTCGGTGGCCCAGTCCACGGTCGCGATCTCGTGCGAGCCTTTGAAGAGCATGTGCTCGAGGTAGTGCGCGAGCCCGGTGGCATCGGAGGGGTCGTTCTTGCTTCCCGCGCGCACCGCGATGTTGGTTTGTATGCGCGGCTCGTCCTTGTTCTGCGAGAGGTACACCTTCAGGCCGTTGTCCAACGTGTAGATGCGGACCTGCATCGGATCGTTGGGCACCGATTGGTAGGTGTAGTTCTTTTGGGCGTGCAGGGCCGAAAAGGTGGTGGCACAGCAGAGTGCAACAAGGGCGTGGGTCAACTTCATGTGCTTTGGTGGTTGCCGTTGGCTGGCCGGTAAAAGTAGAATGCGGCGCAGGTCATTCGGCCTTTGCCCGCGTATTGAGCGATTGGAGCACCTTGCGGAACAGTTTGCGCGGCACCAGAAGCGGCGATGCCTTTTCGCCGTTGAGGCCCCATGCGCGGTACACTTCGCGGTTGGCGGCCAGTATGTGGCGCAGCGAACGGTTGCTCATGCCGCCGAGGCGGAAACGCACCAGCACCTTGGGCACGTAATGCGCGCTTAGGCGGTGCTTGTACAGGAAACGGAACAACAGTTCGTAATCCGCGCCGATCCGCAGGTCCGTGTTGAACAGGCCGTACCGCTCGTAGGCGCTGCGCCTGATGTAGGTGCCGGGGTGCGGCGGCATCCAGCCTTTGCGGAAGTTGGCGCGATCGTAGTGCCCGCCTTTCCAGAAGCGCTTCACCTTGGTGATGTCGTGCGGGTCCACCATCAACAGGTCGCCATAGATCACGTCGCTGCCATACTTCCCGAAGGCACGCACCATGTAGCCCACGGTGTTGCGCGTGGCGATCAGGTCGCCGGCGTTCACGAAGGCCACCACCTCGCCGGTGGCCAGGCGCAGGCCCTTGTTCATGGCGTCATAAATGCCGCTGTCCGGTTCGCTTACGAAGTGCGCCAGGCATTCGCTGTAGCGGGCGATCTTTTCCTGGGTGCCATCGGTGCTTCCGCCATCGATCACGATGTGCTCGATGTCCTGGTGGTCCTGCACGATCACGCTACGGATCGTTTCATCGATCTCGCGCACGGCGTTGTAGCAGATGGTGATCACGGAGACCTTCATTCCTGCTGGCTCCCTCCCGTGTTTTGCCCGGCTGACTCCACCGGGCGCGTTTCGCCCTCCATGATACGCGCCCTTACGAAAACGGCAGGATTACCACGGTTGATGGTGTACGGCCGCAGTGTTTTGCCTGTAACACTGCCCGCCGTAAGGATCGCGTGGGTCCTAAGGGTAACGCCGCCCAGCACAATGGCGCCCGCGCCCACCCAGCTGCCCTCTTCCAGCAGCACCGGCCCTGATAGCGTGGGATAGTCCAGCTTCTTGTAATCGTGGCTGCCCAGTATGAGCTTGGCGCCCTGGCTGATCACCACATGGCTTTCGATGGTCAGTTGGTCGAGGTTGTCCAGCCATGCGCGTTGCCCGATCCACACGTGGTCGCCGATCACCAGTTTCCATGGGAATTTGATGTTCACGCCGGGATGGATGACCACGCCTTTGCCCACTTTGGCACCGAACAGGCGCAGCAGCACGGGCTTGGGGCTGCGGAACGGGAACAATGGATTGATGAAGAAGAGCGCATTGGTGAAGTACCAAAGTGTACGCACGATCGGCCCGCGGCCCTTGGGAAAGTCCGAGTTTTCGAACCGGCTCAGGTCCACTTTGGGCCGTTTCGGGTTCATGGCAGAAGCAGCTTCAGGGTTGATTCCACAGGTTGGGGATCCGCCAAATATCGCGAAGCGCGTTGGTATGCCCCTTGCGACCAACGGTCATATTCCGCTTGGTCCATGGCGCAAAGCAGTTCCACGGTGCGCCCGAACGCTTCCGGCGCGGCAAGCGGCAGGTCCCAGCCGACGTGTTCGCTTTCCAGCCCGCGCCAAGGGGTGCGGTCGCTGATCAACAGGGGGCGGCCCACGCTCAAGGCCTCCAGCATGGCATGGCCGAAATTCTCCCCGGCGCTGGGCATGTACAGCGCATGTGCGGCCGCCAGCACCCGCGGCACATCGTCCGTGGGCACCGGGCCTTCGTGCACGACGGACACGTTCGGGGGCAATTGCGCGATCGCTTCCTGGCACTTGCGCCAATAGGCTTCATCGTACACGGTACCATACAGGCTGTACCGCACCGTGCCTTGCACGTCCCGCAGCGCTTCAATGGCCAATAGCGTGTTCTTCTCCGGTGCAATGCGCGCCGCGCTCACCAATTCCGCTTCGCCCTGTCGTTTATCGATGGGCATGCGCTGCAGTTCCACGGGCCGGGGCAGGTTGGGCGTGATCGCCACCGCGGCGGGCCGCAGCTGGTGTGCTTGGATATCGCGCGCCTCCTCTGCGTTGGTGGCCTGGAACACAACGCCCTTGTACAATTCCAGCATGCGGGCCACCGAGAGGAAAAGCAATTTCTTGGCCGCGCCTTGCCGCAAGGCCCCGCTGGCCAGCATGCCGCGCACGGCCACCACGCGCTTGCACTTGCGGCGGCGTGTCAGCCAAACCGGCAAAATGTTGAACCACCACGAGTACAGGCCGTTGATGTACACGGTATCCCACGGTTGCTGCGCCAACAGCTTTTTCCATGTGCGCAGGTCCACGCCCTTTGCCGATGCATACCACACCTTGGCCCCACCGGGAAGCGTGGTCCATTGGTCGGGAACTATGCCCGCATAGGGCTGGTCGCTGGTATAGTCGGTATTGCGCGTTACGATGTGGAAATCCAGCTCGTGCTGCAGCCGCTCCACCACGTTGGCCAAGCTGCGCACCGGCCCGCCGGCCATGTAGCCGGGCAGGTACCAATCGATGAAAACCAGCACCCGGGGCTTATCCATGGCCGTTCATGAACTTCATTGCCGTGGCCGCCCATTGCGTGGGTCCCCAGGCGTGGCCCAGCCGCGCACTTTCCTGGCCCATGGCCAGCAGTTCATCATCGCTGCGGCCCATGATCGAGCGCAGGGCGTGCTTCAACCCTTCCTTGCTGCCCGCGGCGAAGTTGGCGCCATTCAGGCCTTCCTTCAGGAACCGGTGGCGTGCTCCCACGGCATCGCTAAGCACCAATGGGAAGCCGGCCGCGGCGTGCTCGTGCACCACCACGCCCCAAGGCTCGTAAAGGCTGGGCAGCACGAAAACGCCGCAGGCCTGCATGTGGCGGCGAACCTCGGTGGCCTGCGCAAAGCCAAGGTGCTTTATCCGCGGATGTATGAAGGCCAAAGGATACAGTTCCCCGGTGCCGATGCAAACCAACTCCCAATCGCCTGCTTCACCGGCGTCGCACAGCTCGGCAAAGGCTTCTACCATGTACTGGTGGCCCTTGTTGGGGATATAGCGTGCCACGCACAGGAAGCGGTGCGGGAACTTCTTCTTTTTCGAACCTTGCAGGTCCTGCGCCAAGGGTGAAAAAAGGCCGAGGTCAGCGGTGTAGAAACCGCGTTCGATCTTGTGCTTGGCAAAACCGAGGCGCCGTGCATAATGCGCTTGTTCCTCCCCGGTAACCCAGGCATGGCTGAATGTGCGGGGCAGCCACATGCGTGCGGTGGCCACGGCCAGCCATTGCCGCGCACCGCCGCGCCAGGCCGTATCGCTGGCCATTACTACCGGCAGCCCTTGGGCGCGTGCCCAGCGGCATGCGCGCAGGTAACCCTTGTCCATCCAGCCGCTGCAGAAAATGATGTCGGGACGCAATTGCCGCACGAAATCCTCCAGCGATGCCGCGGTGAACGCGGTGCGCTCATGCATGTGCACGCCAGCGATCCCGCTGAATTCGAACGGCGCCTCCTGGTTCACCGGCCAGCGCACCACATGCACTTCCGCTTTGTGGTCCATGGCCAAGCGCTGCACGCTGGCCACCAGGTACGGCGCGATCTCGGTATAAAGGAAGAGGACTTTTTTCATGGTGGCCCGCCATTTAGGCCGGTGCAAACCGGGGCCGCGGGATCACAGTGGTGCATATCGGCAGCAAAGTAAGCCGCCAAGCAAGCAAGACGCTGTACGGCCACGCCTACCTGATGCGCACTTTGGCAAAGCTGCGCAGGTGCTCGCCCTTGGCAAAGCGCTGCCGCAGCCTGCGGATCCATAACACGATCAAGGTCACCCCGGAAAGGATCGGCCACGACCACCGCAGCCAAGCCGGCTCCAGCATGGTAAGGTTCACCACGCTGAAAGCGATCAATGCGCCGATGTAACCGCCGGCGAACCCTGCGATATGGCCGTAAAGCCACAGCCGGTTATCCTGCCGCTGCCGGTAGAATTGAAGGAAACCGTGGAGCACCATGGCCGAGCCGGCCAGTCCGATCACCGTGAAGAGCACCGCTTGGTCGTTGAAATCACCCAATGCGAGATGTGCCAGGCCCCAGATCAGCAGTCCGGCATCCACCACGCCAGCGCTGCCATGAAGCACCAGATCAATGCGTGCCGGCTTGATCCCTTTATGCAGCTTTTTCAGGTAAAGCGACCGGTAGCCGCTGGCCACCAAGTGGAAGCTGAACACGGCCAGCATGGCCAGCCAGAAATTCGCCGGCACCAGAATGCCCATTGCAATGGCCGTGGAACAGATCACGATCATGCCATAGAAAAAGACCTTGCCCCATCGGCGGTGTGCCTCGCCGCCCTTGTAGGTGGCCATGGCCGCCGGTGCGGCCACCAGGGCCAACGTGCCCGCGGCCACATGCAGCGCTTTCAGGGCGGGCATCAGTACGGAATCCAATGGCATTGGAGGGTGGAATCCAATCGAGATCGGTTGAATTTCGGGCAGCAATATATCCAGACCGCTCATTTGCCGAATCGCATTCCCGCGCACCGAACGAACTTCGGGGTGGTTCGAAGTACCTGTTGAGAACTTGATGATGTAGGATCTTGACAATGCGG
>JBIQMI010000087.1:5506-12059 GCA_044463585.1 Cryomorphaceae bacterium | reverse complement strand
CACGCAGCGCCTGCGCGAGCAGATGGTGATCAGCAAGAACGCCTTCGAGGAAGGCAGCAGCATCACCAACGAATACAACATCAAGAACACCAACCTGGCCGCCACGCTCAGCAAGCTGCAGCGCGAATTCCGCCAGCTGGTCACCAGCAACAAGGTCCTCGACTTCGTGCAGAAGCTGGCCGAAGGCGCCCGCGACCTGATCGCCTGGCTGAAGCGCAACGCCGATGCCATTGCCTTCGTGGCCAAGGTGCTGGCCACCGCCACGGCAGCGTGGGTCAACTACCGCATTGTGGGCGAGCTATGGGCCAAGCGCGCCGTCATCAACGCCGCCCTTACCCGAGGGCTGGCCATTGCGCAGGACCTGCTCAGCTTCAACACGGTGCGCGTGACCAATGCCTTCCGTGCCCTCAACACGGCCATGCGCGCCAACCCATTCGGCTTCATCGCAGGCGCGCTCACCACCATCATCGGCCTGTTCATTTCCTTCGGAAAAGAGGTGGATGCGGCAACGGAATCCATGAAGGAGCAGACCTTCCAAATGCGCGTGGCACATGCCCAGATCATACAGTACAACCTGGGCACCAAGGAACGCACTGACCTGATCAAGAAGCTGCAGGAGCAGCACCCCGAACTGCTCTCCGGCCTGAAGGCCGAAACCGTTACCAACCAGGAATTGGCCGGTGCCATTGAACTCGTGAACAAGCAGCTCATCCGCAAGTCGCAACTGCAGAAGATGGACGAAGTGCTGAAGAAGCAGACCGACAAGGCCGCCGACGCGGCTATGGAGGCCCACCAGCGAGAGGCGAAATTGCTGGAGCACCTCACCACGCTACAGCAGAAATATGGTATTGCACTCCAACAGGGCGTGGGCACCGTGGAGCAGGCCAAGGATGCCATGAAGCAGCTGCAGGCCAAAATGGGCGACAACTGGACACAGGAGGCCGAGAACCTCGCGTTCCAAGTGGAATTCGGGTATAATGCGCTGGGAAGCGCCCGCTTGAAGGCCAATGAAGAAGAAGTAAAAACGCAAGCCCTGCTGGACGACCGCACCAAATTCCTGAACGACAACCGGAAGGCCACCGAAGCCGATGCCAGGGCCATACGCGGCCATTCCATGAGCCTGAAGGAAATAAACCAGCGCATCGCCGAACTCAATACCCAGCTCTCCACGCCGGGCAACGAAGGCACGGTGCAGCAGGCCGCCATCAAGGCCGAAATTGAGCGCCTGGTGGCCCAACGCGATCAACTGAAGGAAACCGGCGAGGAAGTGAAACGCACGATCGAAGAGATAGACGCCGAACTGAAGGAACTGAAGGAACGCCGCGACAAGGAGAGCAGCACCAAGCCTGAATATGATGCCTTCACTCGGCAGATAGAGCAACTGGAGCGCGAACGCGCCCGCATAACCGGCGAGGCCGCAAAGGGCCGCGAGACCAAGAACAAGGAAGACCTGGACAAGCTGCTGGAGCAGTACCGCCAATTCGCCGCAGAGCTAAGCGCCGACCAACTTGAGGACAACGAGCGCGAGATTGCCAAGCTCGACCAGAAGCACACGGACGAGCTGAAGAAGCTGAAGGAACAGCAGAAGGAATTGCTTGCCGCCCGCAAGATCACCCCGCAAGAAGCTGATGCCGACCTGGTGAACCTGGGCAAGCGGCAGACCGAGGAACGCGCCAACCTCATCAGCGAGCTGGGCGACAAGCGCCTTGCCGCCATCGGCGACCTGAACGAGCGCATACAAAAGGCCCTGGGCGACCAGCACAACGCGGAACTGAAGGCGGATGTGGATTTCTACGCCGAGCAGATACGCGAAGGGCAGGCCGCCAACCAGAACGTGCTGGCCTTGGAGGAAGCGCACAAGTACGCCCTGCTGCGCCTGTACGAACAGAATGCCTTGGACCTTGTGGAAAGCGAGACCAAGAAGTGGGATGAGATCATCCGCCAGGCCAAGGAGCAACTGGAGCGCTACGACGAAGTGAACGCCAAGGCCGGCGTTGACCCCAACGACCCTGCCATTGCCGCCGAGCGCAAGGCCATGGCCGATGCCATCGTGAAACTTGAATTCACCAAAGACAAGGCCATACGCGCCATCAATGCCAAGCGCCGCCGCGACGACCTGCAGGCCGAGAAGAACTACACCATGGCCATCCGCATGGAGCAGGTGCGCCAGTTCCAGAACTTCGCCACGGCCGCAGAGAGCATCAAGAACGTGATGGGCGGCATACTGGCCATACAGGATGCCGGCATACGCGCCGCCGAGGTACGCGCCGATGCCGACGGTGTGCGCACCGATGCCGAAGTGGCCAACATCAACCGCTTGAAGGAAGAGCGCCGCAAACTGGCTCTGGTCACCATTGCCGTGGAAACGGCAGCGGCCATTGCCAGCGGCGTGGCACAGGCCATTAAGGCGGGGCCATGGCCCGCCAACATGGCCGCCATAGCCAGCACCGTGGCCACGGTATTCGGCCTCATGGCGCAGGCCAAGGCCCTCATCAATTCCGCGGGCGGCGAATCATCATCCCCCAACACGGGCGGCAAGCGGCCAGCCTTGGCTGCCGTGCCCCTTGGGGCCGAAGGCCTACAGGCCTCGGGCGGCAAGGTGAAGCGGGCCGCTGATGGCGGCACCGTGCTCAACGGCCCCGGCCACGCGCAGGGCGGCATGGCCGTGCTGGGCGCCGATGGCCGCCCCGTGGCCGAAGTGGAGGGCGGCGAGCTCATGCTCATCCTCAGCCGCGCCGCCACCAGCGCCAATGCCGACCTTATACCCGCCATGCTGCGCGCCAGCAAGCGCGGCGAGCGCATGAGCTTCTTGGCTCCGCCGCCCCAGCTCAATACCAGCCGCGCCAGCCGTGCCATGCGCGTAATGCGCGACGGTGGCGCACTTGGCTCCACGGGAATGGATGGCTTTTCGCCCAGCTATGCCCAAATGGTGGCGCTTATGCGCGAAATGGTGGCAAACCAGCGCCAAATGGCAGCGGAACAGCAGCAGGCCACGGAAGCCATGCGCCAATACCCCACCAAGCTCAAGGCCACATTAACGCTCAACCACGAGTACGACCGCACGCAGGAGGAGTGGAGCAAGCTGAAGAAACTCCACTCAGCTGGCAAGCGACGGGCGTAAGCCATCGTCGAGCCTTTCAACTTACAGGCTCTCATGTTCCATGCACCATCTTTGCCTGTGGACGATCATGCTTACCGCCCAGGTAATCTCCCTGCGCCGCCGCACCGATAGGCGGCAGCAATTCGCGGCCCATGCCGCCGAGCAGGGCATACCCTACACCTTCGTGGATGCCATTGCCACCCTCCCGGTGCACACCGCGGTTACCCAAAGCCACAAACTGGTGGTGCGCAACGCCATGGCCCAAGGCTGGCCGCAGGTGCTGATCATGGAAGATGATTGCTGGTTCCCAAGCGCCGACGGCTTCCGCTGGTTCCTCAAACAAATACCAACCAAGCCCTTCGACTTGTTCTTGGGCGGCATATACGGCGGCACCGCCGACCACCATGGCAGGCTGCAGCGCTTCAACGGCACCCACTGCTACATCGTGCATTCCCGCTACTACCGCCGCTTCCTGCACGCCACGGAGGACCAGTTCATCGATAATGCCCTCAGCGCGCTGGGCGGCACCTTCTACGTGTGCCAGCCCTTCGCCGCCTTGCAGCGCCCCGGTTTCAGCGATGGCAAGGGCGCCCATACCGACCACATGCACCTGGTGCAGGGGAAGTACCGGGTATGAGCGGCCCTTGTTGAATGGCATGGCTCGGCGGTATAACTTGCCCGGCCAAAACCAAACCCGCCATGAAATACCTATTTGCCATTCCACTGCTCTCGGCCGCGCTATTGCTCGCTTCCTGCAAGAAGGAAGAAGTTGCGGTGGCTACAGAAACAGCCCAACCTGCCCAGCCTACCGCGCCGCAAGGCAACAAACGGGTGGACATCCGGTTCTTCACTTACAGCCCATGCGATTACTCGATCCGTGTAGGCGACAATTACCTCACCGGCCACCTGGTTCAGGACAACACACTCCGCACCTTCCAAGCGAATAGCGGTGATAGCATCATAGTACTTGCCATTGGCAGTTTCCAGCAGAACATCTTGGCCCATGCCTTGGTGAATGATTCGCTTTTCGCGGCGCGCTCAACCAACATTGGCGCCTGCAAGCTGCTCAGCGTAGTGCCGTGAACAAATGAAACCAAGCGCCATGAAATACGTCCTTGCCTTGTTCCTCTTCACGGCCACGGTGCAGGCAAACGCACAGTGCAAGTACGTGAAGAATGAGGTCGACCGCTTCACCAAGAGTAAGGTCGTGGTCACAAAAGCCAATGTCAGTCTTTACGGTGCCATGATCGACAAATGGCACTTCCGGTCAGTGGACGGCTCATACTTCATCGACATCCATAGTAGCGTACGTCAAAGCTTTGATGCTATACCTGCTGATGGCGAACTCATGTTCCTACTGGACAATGACAGTACTGTGCAGGCGTACAGCACGGGACTGTTCATTCCCATTACCCAAAGGGCGGGGAATGCAATTGTTCAGATCCTTGATGCAACGTACGCTCTCGACCATGTTGCATTGGAGCAACTTGTATCGCACAAGGTCGTCGCCATTCGGTTCTACCACACGAACACTTATACCGAACTCGAGATGAAGGCAGCCAAGCAACAGAAGATCATGGCTGCGGCCAAGTGTTTGCTCGAAGCGCAGTAACCGTTCCTTGCACTTTCCATTTCCTTGCCTATACTTGCAGCGTCAGCAAGTAAGGGAATGAAGAAGGCTAACCATAAGGGTCCGTGGCATAGGGGTGAAAGTCCCCTAGTTCCGATGCGCTTCGGCGCGTCCTTGCTGACGGTGACTGCGGACCCGATTAGTCTCTTTTACCATGTCAGCAGGAAGAGGACAAGGAAATGCCCGTACGCGGGCGGAAGCGGACACTGGGCATAAGCTCAGGGTCCTGGAGAATGGCACCATCCATTCCAAAGAGGACCTAAAGGGTTACCTCCACGAATTATTACCCACGCCAAACGGGGATGCCACCATGGCCGCCCTGCTTGATGCCGGTGGCGATGAGCTAATGGACGCCTTGGAACAGATGTTCGAGCGCACCGTGGCTGCTTGCCCGGCGGACATGGACGCTGAATTACCGCTGCGCCTGCAACCCGGCTATAACCTGTACCATTTGCTGCGCCACATGCGCAGTTACACCGAAACCTTGCCGGGGCGCCTGTTGCACAACACTGAGGCAAGCAGCCTTAGCGATGCCGATGTGCTGGCCATATTGTTGGGCCGGGGCGCAGCCACCCTGCGCAGCCGCGAAATGTGCCAGCGCCTGTTGCAGGCCGTGGACCACGACCTGGCCCGCCTGGCCACGCTATCCCCCGATGAAATGGCACAGCTGGCCGGCAGCCGCACCGCCATAAATGTGCTGGCCGAGCTGGAGCTGGGCCGCCGCCGCCTGGAGCGCCCAAGCAACGCCGGTGGCCGCATATCCACATCGCGGGCCGCATTCGATCTGTTGCACCCGAAAATGATGGACCTGCCGCACGAGGAATTCTGGATGATCATGCTGGATGCTGGCCTGCATGAATTGGGCACTGCCCGGGTGAGCAGGGGCGGCGTGCGCAGCACCGTGGCCGATCCCAAGTGCATATTCAAGTTGGCCATAGACAAGCGCGCAACCTGCATCATTGTTGCACACAACCACCCCAGCGGCCAGTTGCGCCCAAGCGAAGAGGACATCCGCCTCACACGCAAGCTAATGGAAGGCAGCTGTATGCTCGACATCGTGGTCCAGGATCACCTCATTCTTACCAACGACAGCTACTATTCATTCGCCGATAACGGCCTAATGAACACGCTGCCCACCCGAAAGGGATACGTCGCCGAACCTAAATCACCTAAGACCGCAGCTCAATGAGAACGCCACACCTTGTCATTCAGGACCGCATCATTTACTTCACGTTAGTGGACAGTAT
This sequence comes from Cryomorphaceae bacterium, assembly GCA_044463585.1. Classification (GTDB taxonomy): domain Bacteria; phylum Bacteroidota; class Bacteroidia; order Flavobacteriales_F; family PHOS-HE28; genus PHOS-HE28. The sequence continues at coordinate 6,082 of JBIQMI010000087.1, read as the reverse complement.
ATGGTACATCGCCCTCAAACCAATTTGCGAGGCAATGGGGCTAAATTGGAAGCACTACCATGCCACACTGAAGGACGACCCGATACTGTCTGAACTATCCCGGGATGCCGGGATAGTTGCCGCCGATGGCAAACGCCGAAAAATGACCTGTTTGCCCGAGCGGTACATCTACGGATGGTTGTTCCAACTTCAAAGCAAGAACCCTGTTCTACTCGCTTTCAAGCGGAAGTGCTACGATGTGCTGTACGACCATTTCAACGGGTTGATGCGGGGGCGCGAGGAAGCCATCCGCGAAAAGATCCTGGCCAAGCGTGAGCGCGAGCAGATCTACAAGCAGTTGAGGCATGATGAGCTTTTCCGGAGGTGGGAAGAACTGCAGGCCGTAATGATGCGCAGCGGCAAGGCATTGCAAGCCGCGGACAAGGCCATGGAACTTGCCCAGCTACAGATCGCCTTCGATGCCGAGCCCGCCACCGGTATCGGCCAGGGTAAAACCAATAACCCCAACACCTGATGGCCAAGAAGAACCGCTTCGAGGAAGAGGAACCCGGTAACGGCCCCCACGAGGAAAACCAA
>JBIQMI010000087.1:0-5496 GCA_044463585.1 Cryomorphaceae bacterium | reverse complement strand
ACCAAGCCTTGGCAGGCGCCCTCAACGCCTTCCGCGCCTACTGGCGGCCCACGCCAGAGGGCCAGCAGCCCGGCGAACGCTACACCACCGAGAAGATACTGCTGCAATTCAACGGCATCTTCCAGGGGCTGTGCACCCCCAAGGAGCTGCACGATGCCCTTGTGGCCGATGGCTACCGGTACGAATACAACGGCAGCGGCTTCTCGTGGCTGCTCACTCGGGCGTAAAGCCGCCCAGCACCTTGCTCAGCTCACTGTCCACCCGCTCCGGCCGTATGCGCCCGCGATAGTGGCGGTACACCTTATCGCTGATGCCCATGGCCGTTTGAATGGCCCGGTCATTCAGGTCGGCCTCCATCGCCTGGGCAGCAAAGCTGTGCCGGGCATTGTGCGTATGCATCCGCTTGTTGATTCCGCAGGCCTTCGCCGCCACCTTCAGCCACTTGTTCGCTTGCGCGTTGCTGCCACTTATGCGCGCCTCGGTCGGTTCCTGGTCGCCGGCCACACCGAACACGTAATGCCCCTTGCGGTACAGGCCCGCAACCTTCGCCGCGTACGGGTGCAGCGCCACATCCTTGGGTGCGCCCGTCTTATGTTGCGGCAACTGCACCCGGCCATCGCGCAGGTGATCAACGCGCAGGCGGCACATATCGCCCCAGCGAATGCCCGCCGAGAAGAACGAGAACAACCACATGTGCACCGCCTTCGCCCGCCACTTGGTATGCCGGTCGGCATACGCCATCAACGCCGAAACCTCCTCCGGCGTGAACCGTGAAGGCTCCTCCGTGTACCGCTCCACCGCATCGCACCCCTCCAGTATGTGCACCGGCGTCAGGCCCAGCAACTTGCAGCACCGGCGGTACACCGTGCGCAAGCGCTTCAGGTACACGGCCGCCGCATTGCGGGCCACCCCGTTGCGCAGCAGGTGATGCCGGTAGCGGTCCATCAACCGGCTGTCCACATCCGCCACCTGCACCGGCCCGGCCCATGTGCCGAAGCGCACCAGCGTACAGCGCCGCTACTTGCGCGTGTAAAGGCTCTTCGGCGGCGAGTCCGCCAGGTCCTGCAACGCCAGCTCCACGAAATCGCTGCTCACCGGCCCCCGCCTCAACAGATCGCGCAGCGCCGCCGGCGTAATGCCCGGATGCTCCAGCGCCAACCCCTCGGCCCGGGCCACCTCCGCCGCAATGCGCGCATTCACCACCGTGGCATGCTCATGCCCGAACCTTACCCGCTGCTTCTTGCGGTCCCAGCTCTTGGCATCCACATGCACCCCGATGGCAAACCGCGCACGGCCCTGGCTCACCAGCACCAACTGCACGGCCTGCCCCTGCTGGGTCACCTTGGTATTAAGCTCCACACTGATGCGCATCCCGGGGGGGCAAAAAGGAGGGCAAATATCGGTTATTATACGTTATCGGACGTTGCCATGTGTTACGTTCGCAACCTTCCGAAAGCCGCGCCCCCACTGTAAAAAGCAGAGGGGGCGCACCTTTCGGTGTGCCCCCTCTTGTAGCCCGTAGGGGAATCGAACCCCTGTTTCATCCGTGAAAGGGATGCGTCCTAACCCCTAGACGAACGGGCCTCAATACACCCCGCTTGCAGACATTCCTGCGTTTGGGGGCCGCAAAAGTAGTCAGTTCCGCGACACCACCAAATCCTTCGTCATGTTATGTTATGTCGCCGGAATCGGCCTGGAAGCGGAATCCGAGGCGCTTCCCGGTGCTTACCATGGAATTGGACTCCAGCTGCTTCATCTCCTCCACGGTCACCTGGCTCACCTGGTCGTATGGCGGTGCCAACAGGTCAAAACCAAGCACGTACAACATGACCGAGCAAACCACTTCGTGCATCGTTTCCTTGTCCAACCGGGCATCGGCCAGATCGTTGTACAGGAAGCCAAGCTGTTTCTTGCCCTGCACGAAAAAATGGCCTTCGCGATTGATGAAGATGCGCGCCACCAAATAGCCCAGGTCGCGTTCGCGATCGTACCGGAACGAGTCGGTGAGGAAGTTGTAAACGTTCACCACGCTGAAATAGCCGCGGTTCTCATCATCCTGCAAATAGCTGGACTTCCATAAGTTGTGGCCTTGGTCCAGGCGGAACACGTTGGTGTGCAAAGTGAACACGACTGTATCGCCCGCGGCCACCACCTTGGCCGAGAAGTCGCCCTGTTCCGTGAATTCCACCTTCAACCGGGGGTCGCGCGACGCGATCTCTGTGGCCACCTCCCCCACAAGCTGTTTCAATTCGGCCTTTAGCAGGTTGAAATTCTGCTTGCCCATTGTGTAAACATCCTGCTTCATGCCCGCTTTTTGGGCAAGGAGGTCCACGATCATGTCCCGGGTGTCGGCAGGGTTATCAGGCATTGTCAATAGGCTCTTGCAAAGATCACGCGCTGCGGGCTTGGCTTTCCGGTAACCATGCACTTGCCCGGCACCTTTTCACCACCGAGCGGTATGCAGCGTATGGTGGCCTTTGTTTCGTTCTTCACTTTTTCCTCGGTTTCCGCGGTGCCGTCCCAATGTGCAAGGAAGAAGCCACCTTGGTCGATCCGGTCCTTGAACTCCTCGTAGGTGTCCACGGCCTGGGTATTTTCCTCGCGCATGGTGAGCGCCTTGCGGTACAGGTTGTCCTGGATGGCCACCAGTAGGTTCTGCACCTTGCCAGCGATGCCGGCTGCTTGCATCACCTGCTTTTCCAATGTGTCGCGGCGGGCCACTTCCACGGTCCCGTTCTCCATGTCGCGCGGGCCCACGGCGATCCTCACGGGGTATCCCTTGAATTCGTATTCCGCGAACTTCCAACCCGGCTTTTTCTTTTCGTCGTTGTCGTACTTCACGGTGATGCCTTTTTCGCGGAGGGCCTCCACCATGGGCCGCACGTACTCATCAATTGCCGCCATTTGCTCACCGTTCTTGGCAATGGGCACAATGGCCACCTGCACGGGTGCAAGCTTGGGCGGCAGTACCAGGCCGTGGTCATCGCTGTGCGTCATGATCAATGCGCCCATCAACCGGGTGCTCACGCCCCAACTGGTGGCCCAAACGTATTCCTGTTGGTTCTCCTTATTGGTGAAGAGCACATCAAAGGCCTTCGCGAAATTCTGACCGAGGAAGTGCGAGGTGCCGGCCTGCAGCGCCTTGCCATCCTGCATCAGCGCCTCTATGCAGTAGGTGTCCACGGCCCCGGCAAACCGCTCGCTCTCCGTTTTCACGCCCTTGATCACGGGCATGGCCAACCACTGCTCGGCGAAGTCGGCATACACATCAAGCATGCGCCTGGCCTCTTCCTCGGCCTCCTCCTTTGTAGCATGGGCGGTATGGCCTTCCTGCCAAAGGAATTCCGCGGTGCGCAGGAACAAGCGTGTGCGCATTTCCCAGCGGACCACGTTGGCCCATTGATTGATCAGCAAGGGCAGATCGCGATAGCTCTTGATCCAACCCCGGTAGGTGTTCCAAATAATGGTTTCACTGGTGGGGCGCACGATCAGCTCCTCCTCGAGCTTCGCGGCCGGGTCCACCACTACCCCTTTTTCGTCATCAGCCTTCAGGCGGTAATGGGTAACCACGGCGCATTCCTTGGCGAAGCCCTCCACGTGGCTGGCCTCCTTGGCCAAGTAGCTTTTGGGAATGAACAAGGGGAAGTAGGCGTTCACATGCCCTGTTGCCTTGAACATGCCATCGAGCGCGGCCTGCATTTTTTCCCATATCGCGTATCCATGCGGCTTGATCACCATGCAGCCGCGCACACTGCTGTGCTCGGCCAGGTCGGCCTTGAGCACCAGGTCGTTGTACCATTGGGCGTAATCGGTTTCCCGCTTGGTGAGGAGATCGCTCATGCAATGCGCTTTTATGGTATTATTTTTGTTCCAACCGTATGGGTCGGCGAATGTACGGGCCGACCACGTGAAAGAACCACCGACCGCCATGAAACTACTCCCCATTCTGATGCTTGGCCTGCTTGGGCTTTCAGCTTGCAGCACGCTGCGCGACACGGCGGTTGGCGATGACGTGTACGACGTGCCGGACAGGGCGGCGATGGCCCAAACGCGTGCCGCGGCCAAATCCTCGGCCCCGGCCACCGCCCCCAGCGATGACTATTACAGCCCGGCCGAAAGCGAACGCCTGAACCAGCGCCGCGACTATTATGACCTTACCTACAACGACCCGTACTACTACAATTACGGGCGCTTCGGTTTCGGGGCGGGCATCAGCAGCTTCGGCCCCGCGTACGGCATGGGCATCGGCTATGGATGGCCCACCAGTTTCGGTAGCATGAGCATTTCATACGGGACCGGTTTCCATGGCTACAACCCGTATTGGAGCAACAGCTGGATGAGCGGTTACGGTTACAGCCCTTACGGGTATTCCCCGTACGACCCGTTCGGGTACTACGGTTATGGGCGCTATGGGGTGGGCTATGGTGGTTATGGCATGGGCTATGGCCCCTATTACAGCCCTTGGGGCCGTTGCTTCGGGTGCTATGAGCCCACCGGGTACAACAGCGTCAGTTACGGGCATCGACCCTCGATGGCCGCTGGTTCCGGTGCGGCGCCAGTGGCCTCGCCCACCCCGCGCATGATGCGCAACCCGGCCAGCTTGATGCCCGATGCCCCGCGCAATGCAACGGCGCGCCCGGATAATCCGGTGAACGAACGCCGGCCCCAACGCGTGGGCACACCGGCACCGCGCACCACGGACCAGAATATGCAACGCGAACCAGCCTACCGGGCACCCCGCCAGGAAAGCCGGCCCACGCGCAACTGGGGCGTGGAAAGCGCGCCAAGCCCCTCACGCTCAACCGGGGGCAACTTCGGTGGCCGCGATGGTGGCGGCCGGATAACGAGTCCCCGGCCGAGGTAACCCAAGAAACGCATTCACTGAAGCATGACCCGGCCAAGGTCCCTGATCGCCATTGCCGCCATTGCGGCCTGTTCTGCGCAGCACATGATGGCACAAAGCGAAGAGGATGTGCTCCGCTTCGGCAGTTACCTGCCGGGCGGAACAGCGCGCAGCTGGGCCTTGGGCAGTGCTGTAGGTGCGGTAGGGGCCGATCCGGGCAGCGCATCCACCAACCCGGCGGGCCTGGCGCTGTACAACACCAGCGAGTTCTCGTTCACGCCGCAATTCGAGGTGAACAATGCGCGGTCGATGCATTACGGCACCAACACCAGCGATTCGGACAACCGGTTCAGTTTCAACAACCTATCACTTATCCTGAGCACGCCATATGAAGATGGCGGCAATTGGAAGAGCGGTGCCTTCGGGATTTCCTTTGATCGGCAGGCCAGCTACCATTGGGATGAACGTGCGGTCGGGAATAATGTGCCCAGCACCATCCTGCAGAAATTCGCCAACGAGGCAAAAGGTGTGGCACCCGGCTCCTTGGCGGACCAACTTCCCTTCACGAGCGATCTGGCCTACATGACCTACGGCATAGACCCTGAGGACACGACAGGCAGCGGATACATCACCGCATTGACCCAGGACCCCGA
>JBIQMI010000086.1:9600-12060 GCA_044463585.1 Cryomorphaceae bacterium | reverse complement strand
GCTCAATGATCCGGCCCTGGTCCAGCACCACGATCTCGTCGCAATGCTGGATGGTGCTCAGCCGGTGCGCGATCACCAGCGAGGTGCGGTCCTTCATCAGCTTGAACAGGGCGTCCTGCACCAGCCGTTCGCTTTCCGTGTCCAGTGCACTGGTGGCCTCGTCCAGGATCAGGATCTCGGGGTCGCCCAGCACGGCCCGCGCAATGGAGATCCGTTGCTTTTGGCCGCCGCTGAGCCGGTTGCCGGCATCGCCGATGGAAGTGTGGTAGCTGTTGGGCAACTGCTCGATGAAGCCGTGCGCATTGGCCGTTTCCGCGGCCCGCCGCACGTCGGCATCGCTGATACCCGTGCGCCCGAAGGCGATGTTGGCGGCCACCGTGTCGTTGAACAGCAGACTGTCCTGCGTAACGATCCCCATCAGCGCACGCAGGTCGTGTATGCGCACATCGCGTATGTCGGTGCCATCGATCAGCACGGCACCGCCGGTCACGTCGAAAAAGCGCGGCAACAGCCCGGCCAAAGTGGTCTTGCCGCCGCCGCTGCCGCCCACCAGCGCCACGCTCTTGCCCTTGGGCACCGTAAGGTTTATGCCGTGCAGCACCGGCTTGTCGTCGTAGGCGAACGACACATCGCGGAACTCCACCTGCGCTTGGAAGCCGGTCAAGGGCCGCGCATCGGGCTTCTCCACCACGGTGTTGGGCACCGCCAGCAGCTCGAACACGCGCGACGCGCTGGAGGAGCCGCGCACAATGGCCGAATAGCCCTGCGAAAACCCTTTGATCGGTGTAAGCAATTGCGAGAAAATGATGATGAAGCCGAGGAAGCTGTCCCCGGTCAGGCTGGCCTCGGGCCCCAGCACCAGCGAACCGCCCAGGAAGGCGATGGCCGCCATCACCGCGGTGCCCAGCGTTTCGCTCAGCGGCGAGGCGATGTCCTGCCGGTTCACCATGGCGATGTTGGCGCGCATCAGCAGCTCGTTCTCGCGCTGGAAACGCCGGGCCATGGCCGCTTCCCCGTTGAACGCCTTCACCACCCGCATGCCCGTGAGCGTTTCCTCCACCAATGCCAGCAGGCTGGCGCTGCGCTCCTGCACGCGGCTGCTGCGCCGCTTCAGGCTGCGCGTGATCCGCGCGATCAACAGGCCGCTCACCGGCAGCAGCAGCAGCGAGTAAAGCGTCAGCTGCGGCGACAGCGTGAGCATGGTGGCCAGGAACATGATCACCGCGATCGGCTCGCGCATCACCATCTCAATGCTCAGCATCACCGAAAACTCCAGCACCTGCATGTCGTTGGTGATCAAGGATAGCTGGTTGCCCTTGCGCTCCTCGCTGTGGTAGCGCAGCGGCAGTTCAAGCATCTTGCCGTACACCTCGCCCCGCAGGTCGCGCACAATGCGCAGCCTGAAATTGCTGATCGCCAGCACCGCCAAGTACCGGAACAGGTTCTTCAGCAGGAAAAGCAGCACCACCGTAACGCAAATGATCGCCAACGCGCCCATCTGCCCGTTGTGCTCGATCAGCCGCGTAAGCCACCAGTTGAAGGTCTGCTCCAGCGTGTCCTTGTTCCACTCCAGCGCGGGTTGCTCGTGCACGGCCTTCACCTGCCCCAGCAAAAGCCGCAGGAAAGGGATGAACAGCAGCATGCTGGCCAAGTGGAAGATCGTGGAAAGCAGGTTCAGCACGCCGTTCAGCACGGCAAAGCGCACATATGGGCGGCCGTAGCCAAGGATCCGGAAAAAGTTCCTCATGGGCGCCCAAAGGTATCCGCCGCCAGCACCGCCCAAATGGCGGGCCTTGCCCCATGTGGCCCCGCCCCAAGTACCTTCGCCCGATGGACAGCCTACGACAAAGCAAGGTGAACAGCCTGCTGCGCCAGGAAATGGCCGAGGTCATGCAGGGCCACAACCGCAACCTGCTGCCCGGCGGATTGATCACCGTCACCGGGGTGCGCATCAGCCCCGACCTCGGCATCGCCAAGGTGTATCTCAGCATGTTCCCCGTAAAGGACAAGAACGCCGTGCTGCAGCATGTCCGCGACATGGCCCCGCGCCTGCGCGGCGAACTGGGCAACAGGGTGGGCAAGCAACTGCGCATCATCCCCGAGCTCAACTTCTACCTCGACGATTCCCTGGACAAGGCCGAGGAGATCGACAACCTGCTGAAGGGGAATTAGCGTATAGTTGCGCGGCCATAGTTCGCAGTGGAACAATGAACGGCATCCATCCCTTGGCCCGGCCGCAAGCGCCATCGTCGCCTGCAGATGGGCGCGGGGGCGCCCACCATGCGCAACGGGCCATGCACCACCAACCCACTCCATGCAATACGATCCGGTAAAACGCCGATTGGGCGTCGTCTTCAACCGCACGCCCTGGCTGCGCAAGCTGTTCTACCGCCTGCTCGACCTGCTGCTGCTGCGCGCATGGCACATCCACCACGAGCTGCGCCGGTGGGCGCACGGCAA
>JBIQMI010000086.1:0-9590 GCA_044463585.1 Cryomorphaceae bacterium | reverse complement strand
GCAAGCGCGACCGCCAACTGGCCATCTACGATGCCGGCGCCGGCTTCGGGCAATACTCCTACTGGCTCAGCGGCCTCTCGCCCAAGTGGTCCATCACCGCCATCGATGTCAAGGAAGAACAGGTGGCCGACTGCAACGCCTTCTTCCAGCGCATCGGCAGGCCCCAGGTTAAGTTCGAGGTGGGCGATGTAACCCGGTACCAACGCCCCGGCGCCTTCGAGCTCGTCGTTTGCGTGGACGTCATGGAGCACATCCTCGAGGACGAGGCCGCGCTGCGCTGCTACTCCACCTCCCTCAAGCCGGGCGGCATGCTCATCATCAGCACCCCCAGCGATCAGGGCGGCAGCGACGTGCACGGCGAGGGCGAAGGCTCATTCATCGAGGAGCACGTGCGCGACGGCTACAACATCGACGACATCCGCGCGAAATGCCTGCGGAACGGCTTCAGCAAGGTGGAAGCCCGCTACAGCTACGGCGCGCCCGGCAAGATCAGCTGGCGCCTCAGCATGAAATGGCCGCTCCTCATGCTCAATGCCAGCAAGCTGTTCTACATCGTGCTGCCGTTCTGGTACCTGCTCACCTATCCGGCCAGCTTCATCCTCAACGCGCTGGATGTGCACACCAAGCACAGTACCGGCACCGGCCTCATCGTAAAGGCCTGGAAATAGCGCCGGACCAAAACGGGCATCAGGGTTTGTTGGGCGTGTCCCCGCCTTGCCCGCATGCAACACAAGTTTCTTGAAGCGGCCATGCGGGCAAGGCGGGGCCGGGTGCTCCGCTATAGTCCCGGCCGGGTGGCCAGCGGCTGCACGCACTGCGGTGGCTCCCTTGTCGCCTCCTCGTTGCGGCATCCGCAAGGCCACCCGGCCGGGAGCTGCCGCTGCGCCCCCTCACGCACGCCGCCACATGGCTCACCGCACTTTTCGCGTCCCAAGCCGCCCGCGCCCTCTAGCGGGATCCTTCGAAGTGAAGTTCCGGTTCACACCAGCTCCAATCCCTCCACAGCGGCGTCGATCCGTTGGCGCTCATCATCGCCCAGCCGCACGTGCACGGCCTTGGCATTCTCCAGGGCCTGCCGCGGGTCGCGGGCACCCACCAGCAGCACCGTGATGCCCGGCCGGTCCATCGTCCAGCGCAGCACCAACTGGGCCAGGGTGCATCCCTTCTCCGCTGCTATCGGGCGCAGTTTTTCCAGCATCGCATCCACGCGCTTCACGTTCTCCGCGCCAAAGAACCCCATCCCGCTGCGGTGGTCGCCCTCCGCAAAAACATGCCCCGGCCTGATCTTGCCCGTCAGCAGCCCACGGCCCAATGGGCTGTACGCCACAATGCCCAGACCATGCTGCTGCGCGTACGGCACCACATCCTGCTCGATCTCGCGCCGCAGCATGCTGTAGTGCCGCTGGTTGCTCACCAGCACCGGCGAGCGGTCGGCCTCGCGCATCTGCTCCAAGTTGTAGTTGCTCACCCCGGCATAGCGCACCTTCCCCTGCTGCACCAGCAGCTCCAGCGCCTCCATCGTTTCGCTGATCGGCGTGGTGGGGTCCGGCGTGTGGTGCTGCAGCAGGTCGATATGGTCCGTGCCCAGGCGGCGCAGGCTCTGCTCGCACTCGTGGATCACGCTTTCCTTGCCGGCGTACTTGTACACATCCAGCGGATGCCCGCTGTTGTCACGGGTTCTCATGCCCAGCTCGCCCTTCTTCACGTCCCAGCGCCAACCGAACTTGGTGAGCAACTGCACCCCGTCCCGCGGGATGCCCTTGATCGCCTCGCCCACGATCTCCTCGCTCAGCCCCATGCCGTAGATCGGCGCTGTATCAATGGCGGTCACGCCCTCATCGTACGCGGCGCGAATGGCCTTCACGGCCTCCTTGCGGTCGGTGCCGCCCCACTTCCACCCGCCGGCGGCCCAAGCCCCGAAGGTGATCACCGGCAGCCTTAGCTCCGACTTGCCCAACTTGCGGTATTCCATGGGGCAAAGGTGGGATGGGGAGGCAAGTGGCCTTAGCGCGAATCGTTACAGCTTGTTGAAATAGGTCTTGATCTTCTGTGCCATCAGCTTCCGGCGCTCCAACAAGAAATCCGGGTAATCATCAATGCTCATATCCATAATTCCTACTGGTACGCAATTCGCCGTCAAATTTTCCAGAAGATCCTGCTCGGAAGCAATCCCACTTACGAGCCGCCCACTGCTCCGGATCTGATCACGGATGGTTCCGAAATATTCAACGGGCGGTTTGTTGCCCACCTTGATGTTCACCTCCGATTGCATGTACACGTAGTTGGCGATCTGGTTGTAATCCGCGCGGCCCATCCCATTCTTCTTCAAGTAATCCTTGGGAAACAGGTGGTGGATGTCCCCCCTGAGTTCGATCAGGTCTCCGACCATGACATCGCTCGACAAGAAGCCCTTGTCATTCGCTTTCACCTGTGCGGCCAAGAACACATGGAAGTACGGGCTGCTTGCCACTGAAGTATCCATTGCCCTTGGTAACGCTGCATTCCAGAACGCGTCGGAGAGCTCGCCTTCTTCCTTCTCCTGCAAGTATTCCGCTATTGACTTCTGATGGATCTGCCGGATATCAAGGTCGAACACGCTTTCCGGGGAACCGGAATACCGCCCTGTGAGGATGGAATAGACGAACCACTTGCGCACGTACCGTTCAATGTCTACCGAATTCATTCCTTGCTCCTTGAGCTTCAGGTAGACGATGTACGCAAAATTGATGGTGTTCATTGACCGGATCAGCTTGGGCGAGATGAACCCTGCTGATTTGATGATCATCAAAAAGCGCTTGAAGTTCGTCTCATTGATGAAGTTGGATACGCCCTCCTTCAATCGCAAAAAGGAGTCTTCCACGATTTGCTCCTCAAAAGCGCGGGTCTCGAAGTTCCTCCCTGACAGGAGGCTTACCAGATCAGCAAGTCTTCCCCTATTGAATTGGGATGTGAACGCCACCCGGATCACATCGTTATACGTGGGGTCATAGAGGTCCTCATTCTCATTACGGAGCCATGCCATTCTTTGGAAGAACCCGGTCTTTGCGAATTCTCCATCATGGTCCATGATCTTATCGTAGAACTCGGGAGCGACGGCCAAATGGCTGAAATAGTCGATTGCCTTGCGCAACGTGTTGCCATCGTGCGCGGTGTCCGCCGCGATTTTGCTCATGGCAAAATCCGCTTGGCTCAACACCACACCCTTGGAATTGATGCGAATGAAAATCTCCGTTACTGTCTCAATATCCAGCTCGGGCACTAGTTCAATCATGCCGATCGGCTTTTTCACGATGCTCATCAAGCGTGAGAATGACTGTTCAATCAAGTCCTCATCCACATCGGGATTCAATTCGGAGTAACTGCGGACTAGCTTGATGAGACCTACTTTTCCGGAGAGCGCATCGGAGATGTCGTGCAACCAGGTCTTGTCCTTAAGGATGGCCGGGTTTTGTACCTCGAAGCGCTCATTGATCGGGTTGAAAGCAATTCGGATCTTAACCCGCCGGTAATCCTTGTCGATTACATACTGACCGAGGACCGCAGCCGTAAGAGCCGTGATCCGCTGTTGGCCATCGATGAGCACCTTCTTCCCCTCGCTGATGCTACCATCCTTGAGCCTTACGTTGGGGTTCCGCCATGCAATGATGTAACCGATGGGGAAGCCCTGATATAAGCTATCCATCAGGTCACGGACCTTTGAGCTGCTCCATACGAACGGACGTTGGATCTCAGGAATAGCGATTTCACCCGAGGAGACCCAAGCGAGTATAGTCTCTACCAAGTGTTGGTTAACGGAATACTTCTGCATGATGATAGCGGTGGCCGTTTCAAATTGCGATCAGCGGCAAAATACTGGATAGCGTACTTACACCATCAAGCGCATCGACAGTGATTTTTTCGGGGAAGAATAACACGGCCAGGCGCCCCATCTTTGAAGAACCATGACCAAGTTGGAAAACGCAAAGCCGTTCCGTTTGGAGCGGATCAGCGCCGTGGAGGACGAGCAAACACTCCAGGCCTTGGAGCGCACCTTGGAAGGCACAACTCACCATGCACTTTCGCCCGAGCAACTGAAGGCGCTTGATGCCAGCATGGCACGCTACTTGCGCGGCGCGGCAAGGACTTTCACGGCAGATCAAACGCGGGCACGGGCGTTGAAAGCGATCGGCAGATGAACAACAGTCGCGTTCTGGTGAGCGAAAGGATCGATGCACGATCACCTTGGGTCCTATCTTTGAAGAACCATGACCCAAGTATTCGACCGCATTACTGTTGACCCCTCTATTTGTGGAGGACGCCCGTGCGTGCGCGGCATGCGCATCCGGGTGAGTGATGTGCTGGACCTGCTGGCTTCGGGCCTCAGCGCCGAGCAAGTGCTGGTGGAGCTTCCGGATCTGGAGCGCGAGGATATTGATGCCGTACTTCGTTTTGCGAGTGTCCGCCTCGATCATCCCATCCTTGCTGCGTGACCCTTTGGATCGACATACACCTGCCGCCCGCCTTGGTTCCTTGGCTTATGGATCATTTCCATGTAAATGCCATTGCCATGAGAGACCAAGGCATGCAACGCATGGCCGATGTGGACATTTTCCATCAGGCACGCAAGGCGGGCGCAATCGTCATCACCAAGGACAAGGACTTTGTTGACCTGGTCCAGCGTCTTGGCCCACCTCCTATGATCATTCGTCTTAACATGGGCAACACCTCCAACGAAAACCTGCAACGTGTGCTGGCCGCCACGCTTCCCGCTGCTCTACGGCTTTTGGGCGAGGGTGAAGCCTTCGTGGAGATTGGTCGGGGCGTGTGACGTCCATCGCCTACTTCCCATACCTCGGGTCCACCTTCCAGGGCAGCTTCTGCATGCTTTGGGTGCGCAGCGTGTAATGCCCGAACTCTTCTTCCACAACGCCGCAGAGGCGGTACACGCCGCGGCCGCGGAAGGGGAAGCGCGCTGCCACGGCAGGAAATTGGATGCTGTCCCACAACTCGCCGTCGCGGTCGATCAAGCAGCCGAAGGTCATGCGCTGGCCCTGTTGCGTGGTAGTGGACTTCACGTGTACCACATAGCCTAGCATCTGCACGCGCTTGCCAAGGTGGTGCGGCATCTCTTTTTTGAGGATGGTGGTTGGTGATCGGCGGTTGGTGATTGGTGATTGGTGACCTGCCTCACCCGCATTCCCCTTCGCATCTTCGCGTCTTCGCGTGAACCCCTCCGCGCCTTGGCAGTTTCCTTTCTCGCTTTCCACCATCGCGAACGGATCACCCAACGGAAAGCCCAACAGCTCCAATTCATCATAGGCATCAGCTAAAGGGGAATGGTGCAATTCAGGCATCACCGGTTCCTCCACTTTCGAAACGAACAGGTTCATCAGGGCGGCGGCATTCACGGGACCGGCGTGCAGCAGGGCGAGGTCCCACAGCAGTTGCGGCTTGCTACGGCCGGTAAAGCGCAGCGCCCCCACGCGAATGAGGATGCGCGCCTGCTCCAGCGGCAAGGGCACGCGCTCCAGCAATTCGGGCAGGCCGGCGAAGGGCCCGTTGCGTTGGCGTTCATGCAGGATGAGTTGCACGGTCTCCGCGGTAAGGCTTTTGATGTTGGCGAGGCCGAGGTAGATGACCGGTGAATGGTGAATAGTGCAAGGTGATCGGTATGGGTCGCCATTCACCAATGGCCATTCACTTTTCACCAAAGAACACAGTTCCCCACTGGTATTCACGCAGGGCGCCTCGATCACCGCGCCGTGGCGCTTGGCCTCGTGCAGGTAGAACTCGGTGCTGTAGAAGCCTCCGAAATTGTTGGCCACGGCCACCAGGAATTCCAGTGGATGGTGGGCCTTGAGGTAGAGGCTTTGGTAGCTCTCCACGGCATAGCTGGCGCTGTGGCCCTTGGCAAAGCTGAAGCTGGCGAAGCTTTCGATCTGCCGCCAGATCTCGTGGGTTTGCTGCTCGGGGTGGCCGCGCTCCTTGCAGTTGGCGAAGAATTTCCGTTCCACCGCCTTGAATTCGGGGCGGTCGCGGAAGCGGGCGGTCATGCCGCGCCGCAACAGGTCCGCCTCCTCCAGGCTGAGGCCGGCGTAATGGTGGGCCACTTTCAGCACATCCTCCTGGTACACCATCACGCCGTAGGTCTCGGGCATGATCTCCAGCAGTTCCTTGGGTGCGCGCTTGCGCCGCTCAGGATCGTTGTGGCGCAGGATGTACTCGCGCATCATGCCGCTTTCGGCCACGCCCGGCCGTATGATGCTGCTGGCCGCCACTAGGGTGAGGTAGTCCTCCACGCGCAGCTTTTTCAGCAACATGCGCATGCCGGGGCTTTCCACGTAGAAGCAGCCCACGGTATCGCCGGTGCGCAGCAGTTCCTTGATCGCGGGGTCCTGCTTAAAGGCGGGGATGGCGTGGATGTCGATGGTGGTTGTCAGTTGTTGGTTGTCCGATGTCCTATGTCTTATGCTGGTTGCTGGTTGTTGGTTGTCCGATGTCCGTTGTTGGTTGTCCGATGTTAGTTGCTGGTTGTCCGATGTCTTATGTCTTATGCTGGTTGTTCGTTGTCCGATGTCCGATGTCTTATGTCTTATGCTGGTTGCTGGTTGTTGGTTGTCCGTTGCTGGGTGCCGGTGGCTGATGCTCTCGAAGCCCCGGTCCCCGTTTCCTGACACCTGACAACTGGCAACACATCCCCCCTTCACCATCTCCACCGCATCACGGATGTGCCCCAGGCCGCGCTGACTGAGGATGTCGAACTTGTGCAGGCCCAGGTCCTCGGCTTCCAGCAGGCTGAACTGCACCACGGGGAAGCCCTTGGGCGGGCGGTGCAGCGCGCTGTAGCAGGTGATGGGCTCCTCGCTTACCAGTATGCCGCCCACGTGCACGCCGAACTGGTGCGGCATGCCGATGATGCGTTGCGCATAGTGCACCACGGCGCGCACCACGCGGTCGGTGTCGCCGTTGCGCACCTGCTCGCTCGGATGGCCCCCGCCGTAGCGGCTGCGGTGCGGGTCGCTGAGCGCATCAATCTCCGCCGGAGGGAGTCCCACGGCCTTGCCGAGCTCGCGCACGGCACCGCGCCATTGGAAGGAGGTATAGGTGGCCACCTGCGCCGCATGGAATCCATTATAGCCGGATCCCGGGGCGCCCGAAGGGCAGGGGGCAGGGCCATTGTACTTATTGAAGATGTAGCGGAATACTTCGTCGCGGTCCTTCCAGCTGAAGTCGATGTCGAAGTCGGGCGGCTTGCGGCGGGCGGTACTGATGAAGCGCTCGAAGTAGAGGTCCAGCTCGATGGGGTCCACATCGGTGATGCCGAGGCAGTAGGCTACCAGGCTGTTGGCGCCGCTGCCGCGCCCCACGTGGAAGAAGCCGCGGCTGCGGGCGAAGCGCACGATGTCGTGGTTGATGAGGAAGTAGCTGATGAAGCCCATGCGCTCGATCACGTCCAGCTCGCGCTCCATGCGGGCCACGGCGTTGGCGGGCGTGCCGGGGTAGCGGTAGCACAGGCCCTCGCGGGCAAGGCGGTGCAGTTGCTCGCGGTCCCCGGCAGCGCTGGCACCGAAGACCTTGGGGGTCTTGTCGGTGCCGTCGAAGACGATGTGGCATTGGGCCAGCAGGCGCTCGGCGTTGTGCACCAGGTGCGGGAAATCGCGGTAGATGGCACGCACCTCGGCCGCGCTGCGGAAAGTCTCGTCGGGGCTGGCAAGTGCTTCCGCAGGCAACAGGCTCAGCAGGGTATTGTGCGCCATGGTGCGCAGCAGGCGGTGCACGTTGAAATCGCGCGGAGCGCTGAAGGTGACGGGCAGCAGGGCCACCAGGCTGTCCGGCTGTCCGGCCCACGGGCTGAAGGGCAGGCGCGTGAGCTCGGACGGCTTGATGCCGATGCGCTCGTTGGGGTGCAGCGGACGCGGCGGCGTGCTGAAGGGCAGGATGAAGAAGGCATCGGGAGCCGCTGTCATCCTGAGCGGAGCCGAGGGGGGCAACGGTTCACCGTCCAGCAGGTGCGGGCTGAGGAGTTCGTTCAGCTGGCGGAAGCCCTCGTTGTTCTTGGCCAGGCCGATGTACAACATCCCGCAGCCCTGCCCGGGATGCCCGGTGGGGTGGCGGAATTCGATGCCGGCAACAGGGCGGATGCCGTACTTGGGGGCCAGCCGCACGAAGTCGGGGATGCCTGCGGTGGAGCAGATATCGGTGAGGGCGAGCGTGCGCAGGCCGATCCGGGCGGCTTCCTCCAGCAAGGCCTCGGGCTTGTGGATGCCGTACTTGAAGCTGAACCAGCTATGTGTATTGAGGTACATGATCGACAGATATAATGGCGATCGGCAGACGGATAATATAGCAATAGGATTCCCTGACCTCAGGGTCCCATACGGGAGACCCACTGGGGGAGATGAATCATTACCTTCGCAAAAGGATGACCCGATTGATAATAGACATCACAGACCCCGAGAAGGAGAAAGCCGTTACTGAAGCTTTGATCAAGCTCGGCGGTGTGGAAGTGGTGCGTGCCGAAGGCAGGCAACGATCCAAAGGGACTACCAAGCGGGCCTTGACCGACCGCGAGAAGCGGTTCGTGGCAGAACTGCGCCAAGCGCTGAAGGAACTCGGGGGGCATGTTTCCGGGAAGCGGAAATTCCAACCTGCGCGGGAGTTCCTGAATGGATTATAGCGTTGTCGTATCGCCCACCTTCAAAAGGAAGGCAAAGCGCTTGGTGAAGAAGTATGCTTCATTGAAGACGGAGCTTTTGACATTGGTCGGCCTGCTCGAGAAAGAACCCGGCCGGGGCACTGCGATCGGCAACGGATGCTATAAGGTCCGTTTGGCGATACGATCAAAGGGTGGTGGCAAGTCGGGCGGTGCACGAGTAATCACTTGCGTGGTGCATGTGCAGCAAGAAGTGCGCTTGTTAACGATCTACGACAAATCGGAACAGGCCACAATCACAGAGCGCGAAATCCAAGCCATTCTGAAGGAAGATTTCCCAACAGCATAGAAATCCCCAGGCTTCCCTCGGGGATGAACGACAATTGGACCAGGCGATGCTTCCCGCTATTTCGCCGCCTTCACGCGGTCCTTCATCCAGTCGCGGATGGCATCCACATCCATTTGGCCGGTGGCCACGCGGATTACCATGTCATACTCCTCATCGTCGCTTGCCACAAGGTCCACATCGTAGGTAAGCAGCATCAATCGTGACAGTGTGTATCCGGTGCGTTTGTTCCCATCCAAGAACGGGTGATTTATCACAATGCTTTCGAGCAGTGCTGCCGCCTTCGCGATCGGGCCAGGATACAGATCATGCCCGGAGAAAGTGGCGAATGGCCTCGCCAGGGCAGCCTCCAGACCACCTTGGTCCCGTATACCATGTGAACCGCCCGTCTCGGAGATCAACTCGGCATGGATGGCCAATGCCTCACGCAGCGAGATCATTTTGCCAAGCGTAAAAGCAACTCACGCTTCTCATCGAGGATACGCTTCAGTCCGATCACGCGCTTTTGCTCCTCGGGGGTCTTTTCTTGGAAGTTCTTTAGGTAGTCCAACACCTCCTGCAAGATGGAATCGGGCATCTCCTCCAGTTGTTTCTGGATGGCCTCTTTGAGTT
>JBIQMI010000085.1:0-12238 GCA_044463585.1 Cryomorphaceae bacterium | reverse complement strand
CCTTCCATGGCCATGGCCCCGGACTGGTCCATCAGCACGCGGCCCAGGGCATCGCGTACAACAATCCGTTCCACGGCGTGGCTTGCGCGGTAGCGCACGGGGCCGTACGTGGGCGAGGGCGAGAACACGGCTGTTCCGCCCACAGGTTCAGCCACGCTGGCCGTTGGGTCGATCACGCTGAATTGCAGCATCATCATGTGGTCCTCGTGCATCAGGTTGTGGCAGTGGTACATGAAGGGGAAATCGTAACCGGCCAGTTCGCCGAAGTGCACGATCAGCTTCACGTCCTCTCCGGCATCCACCAGCACCACATCCTTCGGGCCTTGCTCCCACAGGGGTGGCGGCACGCCGTTGCGCTCCAGCACGAAGAACGATACGCCGTGCAGGTGCATGGGGTGCGCAAGGTTGCTGTTGTTCACGAAGTGCCATACCTCGTTGGTGCCCACGATCATCGTGTCGTTCACCACGTTCATGTCCATCAGCAGGCCATTGATCCTGAACTGGCCCATGGCCACCATGCCCGTGCCGCTGATCACCTTGGTGCGCGTGCGGATGCTGCTGGCCTCGTCGGGTGCGGGGATGGTGAGCAGCGTGGCCGGTATGGTGGTCACTGGGTCGGGGGTGGGCGCGGTGACGCGGATGCGCAGCACGGGGAAGGCAATGCCGTTCAGCGCACTGGTCTCCAGCAAAATGTTGGACGAGCCGGGCATGGGATCGTCCAGTTCGTTGCCGTAGCTCATCAATGTGAGCGTATCGCCTTCCATGCCGCTGAGGTCGAGCAGGACCTCGGCCCGTTCACCGTTGCTCAACATCAGGCGGTCGGTGGAGACCGGCGCGGGCAGCAGCCCGCCATCGCCCGCGATCACGGGGAAGCTGCGCCCATCGTCCATGCCCAGCCGGAAAATGCGCGCGGAGGCGCCGTTGAGCAGGCGCAGCCGCACCACTTGCGCCGGTGCGTCCAGATAGGGGTTTGGCGTGCCGTTCACCAGCACGGAATCGCCGAGCGGGTACAGCACCATTTCGCCGTTGGGAATGAATTTGCGGTCCTGGATCACCACCGGGAAATCGTCGATGCCGTAGGTGCGCGGCAGGTCCAGTTGGGCCTCATCGCTGTCGCGCACCAGGATCATGCCCGCTATGCCGAGGTTCACTTGTCGCGCCGTCATCATGTGCGGGTGGGGGTGGTACCAGTAGGTGCCCGCCGGGTTTTTCACCGGGAATTGCGCGACCCATGTGGCGCCGGGAGCGATGATGCTGTGCGGCCCGCCGTCCATTTCGCCGGGTACGTGCATGCCGTGCCAGTGCATGGTGGTTTCCTCGGCCAGTTGGTTCTCCACCTCCAGCCGGGCCGTATCGCCCTTGTGCAGCACCAGCGTGGGCCCAAGGAAGGGGCCGTTCACCCCGAAGGTGGGCGTGTTGACACCGGGATAGAATTGGTGCGTGTGCGGCGCCACGGTAAGGTGCATGGTGTCCTGCTCCAGCAGCGGCGGAATGGCCAAGGGCTGAAGGGTTTGGGCCAGCAGGGCAACAGGGGCGAGCAGGAGCGTGGACAGTAGAAAGCGTTGCATGGGCGGAGTTTGTTGCGAAATAAGGCCAGTACAGGGCGAACGGAGGATGACGCCCATCAGCCGCTGCGTGGTGCCTGGGCGGGCGTACAATCAGTGCGCCGCATTGGCGGCCCATTCCGACCGGCCGATGGCGTAGGTGAAATTGAGTTTCGGGGCTTCGCCGAAATAGGCCACGGTCTCTTCGCCCACTTTTTCCGCGCCCAGCTTCACAATGGAGCGTTGCGAGGGGATGTTCGCCGCGCCGATGTGGAAGTAAACGCGGTCCACCTGCGGGAAAATGTGGTCGAGCATGCTGCGCTTCACGGCCAGGTTGTAGCCTTTGCGCCAGTAGGCCACACGGAAGAACGTGTAGCCGATGAAGATGCTCCGTGCCGCAGCATCGTGGTCGTAATAGCGCGTGCAGCCGATGGTGGTGCCCGTCCTGTTCTCCGTAATGCGGAAGGCGCCCCTGCTGGCCATGGCGCCGTTGAAGAAAGTGCGGAACACCTCGCGCTTCCACCGGTCCTTGTTGGGATGGAACTGCCACACCGCGGGATCAGATGCAGCAGCATACACCTCCTCGAAGTCGGCCTCCTTCAACGGGTGCAGCGTGGCCAAGGCGTTGGTGAGTGTGGGTTGCAGGTCCATCCGTGGTCGGTCAAGGAATATCCTTTAAGCTACATGCCTCTATTTCGCCCCAATCCGCTCCCACACCTCGTTTATCGGGTCGCCCTTGCTGCTCAGGCCCGAGTGGTGCCATTTGCCGTCCTTCACCCGCCCATCGAAGGAAAGGCTGGCGCCGGCGCGCTTGGGGTCGCGGGAGAAGAATGCGATGTGCTCGGTGTACTTGCCGTTGCTGAAGCTGTAGGTGCCGCCGCCCGTGCCGTGGAATTGGTTCCCGTCCGGGTCGATGGCGAACCATTGGAACCGGTCGCCGCTGAGCATCTTCAGCGTTTTGCGCGTGCCGCTATGCTGCACCCGTTCCAGCTTGCCGTCGCGTTCCCGCTCGGTGATCCGCCACACGCCGTTCAGTTCTCCTGGCCCGCCGGAAGGGGTGAACCGCTTGCGATCGGCCAGCAGTACGCCGCGCTGCACGTTGAAGGCGATGGTGTCCTGCTTGAGCTCCCGGGCCGCTGTGTTGAATTCCTCGGTGACGATGAGCGTGCCGCCATGCACTTGGTACGGCCCGCCGCGGCTTTCCATGAATGCGGTATCGCTGTAGGTGGTGGCGGTGAAGTAGCCGTCCTGCAGGAGCCACACGGTGTGCACACCGCCAGCCGTTGCGCTCCACGCGCCGTTGATGTTCGTGGTGCCGGGCTGTTGCACGGGGAGCAGGAAGGGAAGAAGGAGGATCAACTGGTTCATGGTCGTAAGGGGTTTGTGGTGTGCTGGTGCGGTCATTCACCGTACCACTGCTGGCTTCTGATGTTCTGCAATTGCCACGGGTTTTGTTCGTCCAATCGCTCCGGGAAATATTTGCCGCGCCCTTCCAGCGGTGTCCAATCGGTGAATTCGCCCACCAGTTTGCCGAGGTAGTGCGAGGCCGTTTCCAAGCAGTGTTCGTGGTCCAGTGCTTCCGGCTCCAACAGTCCGCGCCGCGGGTTTTCGATCACCCACAGCACGGCGGCCAAGGCGCCGGCCACCACTTGCAGCGTGGTGGCATTGGCATAGGGCACATGGTTGCGCGCCTGGTGTATGTTCTTCTGCGAGCCGTACCAAAAGGCGTTCCGGCGGTGGCCTGCCAGCAACACGCCCAATTCGTCGAGCCCTTCCACGATGTCGCTGTTCAACAAGCGCCGCTTTGCCTGCATGGCCCAGCCGTTCCCCTCCAGTTCCAGCGCGGAAAGCATGGCATCGTCGCAGGGGTGGTACACGAACATCACGCTGGGCCGGTACGCGAAGCCATCGCCCTCGCGGATCGAAAGGTGGTCGGCGATGGAGAAGATCTCGTCGTGGGTGACCAGCATGCCCTGGAAGCTGCCCACCGACGGCACCCAGCTGAGGGCGAACGTGCTGGCGCCGGGGCGCTGGAGGTACAATGTGCCCGAACCGGGCCGATGCTCTTGCGACCCTGTGGGAAGCCGCTTTTCGGCAGTGCCCACGGCCAGTTCCACAGGTTGCATCAGCTCATCCACAAAGCCATCGATGGACCAGGTATTGATGAATTCGCCGTGGCGCTTGGGCCGCTGGCTGGCCTGAGTGTCGCGCTCCGATACTTGTATGGTGGTGATGCCGAGGTCGCGGGCCAGTGCGGCCCATTCCGTCTGTGATGCGGGACGGGCCTGTCCGTCGCGCAGCTCGCGGTCCAGCTCCAGCAGCGCGCGTTTCACGAAGTGCGATACCATGCCCGGGTTGGCGCCATGGTCCACCACGGCCGTTGGGGAATCGGGGCCGAGTTCGCGGGCCAACGCGAGCATCTTTTCGCGGATGGCGTAGTTGGTGCGCTCGTGCAGTTCCAGCATGGGGTTGTCGAAAACGCCGGGCCAGGGTTCAATGGAGGTGTCCACGTAAAGCGCGCCCACTTCGGCGCAAAAGCGCACCAGGTCAAGGCTGGAAACGTCCACCGACATGTTCAGCAACAGGTCGCCGGGCTTGAGGTGTTTGGTGAGCAGCGCCTTGTAGTTGCCGGGCGTAAGGATCACGTGGATGAATTCCGCGCCATGGCGCTCGGCTATTTGGCGGCCCGATTCGCTGGCCGAAAGCACGGTGATGCGCCCCCCGATGTCCTTCAAATGGTTGCCCAGCAAGGGCAGCACGGCCTGGCCGATGCTGCCGCAACCCACCATCACCACCCGCCCCGGGAAAGCAATTCTGCGCATTCCGCCAAAATACGGCCGGCCCGCTCAACCATTCGCCATGCCGAAGCTCATCCGCTGTATGCGCACGGCGTTCAGGATGGCCAGCAGGGCCACGCCCACATCGGCGAACACCGCTTCCCACATGGTGGCCACGCCACCCGCGCCCAGCACCAGCACGATCCCCTTCACCGCAAAGGCCAAGGCCACGTTCTCCCACACCACTTGCTTGGTCTTGCGACCGATCGCTATGGCCGTGGGGATCTTGCCCGGCCTATCGTCCTGGATCACCACGTCGGCGGTTTCTATGGCGGCATCGCTGCCCAGGCCGCCCATGACCATGCCCACATCGCTCAAGGCGAGCACGGGCGCGTCGTTCAGGCCGTCGCCCACAAAGGCCACCGCGCCGCCCCGCGCCATGATCGCCTTCAGTTTTTCAACCTTGTCGGCGGGCAGCAGGTCGCCGTGGGCCTCATCGATCCCCAGCTCGCGCGCCACCGCTTCCACCACGGTGCCCTTGTCGCCGCTGAGCATGGTGGTGCACACATGCTGCTTGTGCAGCGCGGCGATCGTGGCCTTGGCATCGGGCTTCAGGCGGTCGGCGATGGTGATGTAGCCCACGAACTGCCCGCCGTAGGCCACCGCGATCACCGTGTGCACAATGCTGGCCGGGTCGATCCCGTGGGCGATGCCGTAACGCTCCATCAACCTGAAGTTGCCCACCAGCAACTCCTTGCCTTCCGCGGTGGCGCGCAACCCTTGCCCGGCGATCTCCTGCACGTCCTCCATCACCACCGTGGGGTCCAGTTCGCCCACATGCTCGCTTATGGCGGTGGCCACGGGGTGCGTGCTGTGCGCCTCCAGCGCATTCACCAGCCGCAGCATTCGCGCCGTGTCGTGCTCGTTGCCGAACACCACGTCCTGCACCTTGAACACGCCTTCGGTGAGGGTGCCGGTCTTGTCCATCACCACGTGCTTCACCGTGGCCAGCACATCCAGGAAGTTTCCGCCCTTGAACAGGATACCATGGCGGCTGGCCGCGCCGATGCCGCCGAAATAGCCCAGCGGGATCGAGATCACCAGGGCGCAGGGGCAGGAGATCACCAGAAAGATCAGCGCGCGGTACAGCCAGTCGGCAAAGTGGTATTCAGCAACGAAGAAGTAGGGGAGCAGCGTGATCGCAACGGCCAGGCCCACCACGATCGGGGTGTACACCTTGGCGAATTTGCGGATGAAGAGCTCCGTGGGGGCCTTTTGCGCAGTGGCGTCCTCCACCAGGTGCAGGATCCGGCTCAGCTTGCTGTCGGAAAATGGCACCGTCACCTCCACCTGCACGGGCCGGTCCAGGTTCACCATGCCCGCCAGCACGTCGGCGCCTTTTTCCACGCTGCGCGGAACGCTTTCGCCGGTGAGCGCTGCCGTGTTGAACGAAGCGCGTTCCGAAAGCAGCACACCGTCCAGGCCCAGCTTTTCACCGGCCTTCAACTGTACGGTCTCGCCCACCGCCACCTGCTCGCTGGGCACGGTAACGGAACGGCCCTCGCGCAGCACCGTGGTTTCATCGGGCCGCTGGTCCAGCAATGTTTTGATGTTCGATCGTGCGCTCCGCACCGCCAGCGTTTGGAATACCTCGCCCACGCTGTAGAAGAGCATCACGGCCACGCCTTCCGGGTATTCGCCGATGCCGAAGGCACCGATCGTGGCGATCCCCATCAGGAAAAATTCGGAAAACACCTCGCCCTTGCGGATGCTTGTTACGGCCTCCTTCAGCACGGGCAGCCCCACGGGCAGGTAGGCTGCCACGTACCACGCCAGCCGTGGCCATTCCTTGAACCAGCCCGGCCGCAGCCAGTGGTCCATGGCGAGGCCGGCCAGCAGCAGCACGAAGGAGATGATGCTGGGCAGGAACAACCTGGCCGCACCGCCTTCGGCATGTGGGTGATCGTGATCATGGCCGTGATCATGGTCGGCTGCCAGGGGCTGTTTGGGCACCAATAGTTTCTCGGCCCCGGCCTGCGTGTAGATCTTTTCCTCCAGCGTGCAGCAGGTCATTCTGCCCTGTGCATCGTAGGTGTGCTTATGGCCGGGATCGGTGTTGATCATGCACCCGTGCTTTGTGTTCGCAGCGCCGTGGCATTTGCGGGGAATCACCGCGCTGTTCCTTCGGGGAATTGTACGTTTTGCGGCCGCTCGTTCAGCAAAGGCAATGCCGCACGCAGGATCCGGTTGCGGCGCCCCGTGGTGTCGGTGGGTTCCACCGGGTAGGATACCACGGCCTCCAGCCAAGCGCGCTCATTGTTGCGGAAGTACACCGCCGCCGCATGTTCGGGCAGCGCGGGGTCCAGCTGTGGAAAGCGCTGCACGAAATCGGCGTGCGCGGCCGCCAGCAGGCATTCTTCCACATAGGCCAGATCGCTGGTGTAGGCGATCTGCACGGCGGTCTCGTTCCAGATGAACGGCACCTGCGGCCCGTGGTAGTTGATCACTTTATCGCGCAGCACCAGGCTGTTGGGGAAGTGGATCACGCGGCCGCTCAACCGGTCGTTGCCCAAATAATCGCCGCTGGCCTCCTGCAGCACCGTTTCCAGGTAGCTGATCTCCACCACATCGCCGCGGTCGCCGCCGATCTGTATGCGGTGGCCCACTTGGTACGGCCTGCGGAAAACGATGTACAGCCAAGCGATGAAGGAGGTGATGGGCGCCTGCAGGGCAAAACCCAGCACCAGCGATACCAGGCCGATGCTGGCCAATGAGGCGTACGGCCGCTGGAAAATGAAGCTCACGGCCACCACCAGCAAGGCGGCCACGGTGAGCAGGCGAATGATGCGGAACAGGTTGTAGCGGTCGCCTTCCGTGGGCGCCTTCACATGCACAAAGCGCTGCACCAGCCCCGATGCCAGCAGGATCAGCGCCGCCAGCAGCAGGCTCATGCTCAGCTCATGCAGAAAGGGAAGGGCCGGTGCCCAACGGTCGAAGAAGTCGAAGCGCAAGGAATAATGCAACGCCAGGAAGGCAGCGGCCGCGATGGCGAAAAATCCGATCCTGTTCTTGGGTTTATGATGCTCCATGCGCCCCTCGGGTGTCCAGTATTTGGTCTGTTCAATGCTTGCCCGCGCCACGCCGGCCAACACCGGATGGCACTACCGCTTCAACCGGCCATGCCGCTGCAACGGGCGAGGTTCCGAAGGTAAGGAAGGTAGCCGGTGGCCTCCCGGGCGCGGCGCAGGCAACAATGCCCTATGTGCCGCTATCCCGGCTCCAAAGAATCACTCGTCTGCTACCGATCGCGACGCCAGGAACTTTGCACGGCTCGGCGTGCGGCCATGCGGGTCCCGCAGTGAGGCCAGCCAATAAAAGTTGAAGTTCTCCTCCGTATCGCTCGCGCATTCCAGGTCGCCCAGGCAACGGGCGAACAGCTCCAGCCGCACCAGCTTCCGCAGGTTCGCCCGCGACAACGGCTTGAAATACAATTCGCCCCAGCCCGCCTCCCTGATCCCGATGGGCACCACCGCGAACAAGCGGTTCATCACCGCCTCCGGCAGGATCAGTTGCCCGTCCAACGCCAGGCCGCAGTAAAAGAACTCCCCGAACAAGCGGTGGTGCCGCCCTCTCCGGACCGGCCCACTTACGCCGTGGTACTTGGGTTCAATGTTCAATTGCACCCCGTGAAGGGCAAGGATGACCAATTGGGAAACGGGCCGGTAGCGGATCTCGAAGCTGATCATGCAAGGTGTTTTTTGATGCTTTCAAGATACGGCGAAAACGCTGTATTCCCGCGGCCTGTAGACGGTTTTTTCAAGGAAAGTTGAGGCTTGTCAGCACGCCCCCCGGACGGCCCCGGTACCTTGCGGGCAATGATCATCGGTATGCAGTGATCAACAACCCAATAATCCAAGAAATGGCCGATACCATCCAACCTTCAACCGAGCTCGATGTGCGCGTAATGGTGCCCATCGACAGGCACAGCACGCTGCTGAAAATGTTCAAGGAGCTGCCCGTGGGCGATAGCTTCATCTTCATCAACGACCACGATCCCATTCCGCTTTACTACGAGATGAAATCCATCCATGGTGACGTGGTGGGCTGGGAATACCTGAACCGCGGCGGACGCGACTGGAAGGTGAAAGTGACCCGCCAGGAAGCCTCGGTGGGGCGCGAGTTCAAGGACATTTCCACGCTCATGGACCTGCGCACGGTGGAGAAGGACGACTGGAAACACGTGGTGTTCCACCGCTACGGCATGATGCCCGAGGGCAGCATCATGGAGATCATCGCCGCGAAAAAGCCCGAGGAGATCGAGCAGATCTTCCGCGACCGCTTTGCCGGCAAGCACACCTGGACCTACAAAAAGGAGGTGCCGGATGAATATGTGGTGCACATCAAAAAGGTGGTGGAAAGCGCCGATGTGGACGAGGCCACCGCGGTGGTGCACGAGTTCGATGTGCGGCCCCACGCACCCGCCAAGCGCCACGATATGGTGTACGAGGCCTTCGCCTCCATCAAGCCCGGCGAGGCCTTCATCTTCACCAACGACCACGACCCCAAACCGCTGTACTACCAGTTGGAGGCCGAGAACAAGGAACCCTTTACCTGGGAATACCTGGAGCAAGGCCCGGAGGTGTGGAAAGTGCGCGTGGCGAAGAAGGTGTAGCACTCCATGAACCGACGCCTGCACGCCTTTTTCACCCAGGACCACCGCCGGCTGGAGGCCATCATGGCCGCGGCCTTCGCGGATCCTGATGCCATCGATCACAAGCTGTACGATCAATTCCGGGCCGGGCTACTACGGCACATCGGCATGGAGGAAAAGATCCTGTTCGTTGCCGCGCAAGCGGCCAACGGCGGTGAGCCGCTGCCCATACAAGGCAAGCTGCGGCTGGACCACGGCGCCCTTACCTCGCTGATGGTGATACCGCCCAGCACCGCGCTGAAGAAGGTGATCATGCACGTGCTGGACCTGCACGATGAGCTTGAGGAAGAGCCCGGCGGCATGTACGACGCCTGCGAAAACCTCACCGCCCACCAAACCCAGGAACTGCTGGATCGTTTGGCGCAAGTGCTGGCAACACCGGTGCACCCCCCGAATCCGTCGCCCAAGGCCATCGGCGCGGCCCGTCGCGCCATGGCCCGCGCCGGTTTCAACTACGATGAGCTGGGCGGGCCGCAGGAGGAAGGTTGAACGCTGGCGCAGGGTACAGGCAGTGCATTTTCCCGCGAGCCGCTACGGGTTTGGCGGTTTCGTAAGGTGCATTCCAATCGGTGTGGTCCTTCACGGGGCATCACCTGCATTTTATTCCCCCGTGTCCGCTGGCCGCTCCTTCGGCTGATGGACGGGTGTGGACAGCGTGGATGCCCGGTTGGCTAGCGAATAACTACGCTGCTACAGCCCTGCGCTCTTCGATCCGCCTCACTTGCTCACTGCCGATCCCAAGCTTCGTACTCCGGTAATTTGCGCTTGTACTCTTCAACATCCCAACGAATTCCCCAAATATCCAGATAGTCCTGTATTGGGGACATTTCCATTTCGTTGCGTCTCCGGTCCACGTGATCGGGGTCGATCATTGGACGTAGGTAGTACTCATCAGAACCGGGTTTGACCCCGATCTGGCTGCCATAGATCTGCTTTTTGCCTTGGCCCAAGGCCACCCGGTCTTCCATTAATGCAAGCCCCTCCTTGTCGGCTTTCCCTTTCTGTGTCGCCTCGCGTAACATGGGCAGGTATTTTTCCTGGGTGGCCAGGTTAGCGTGTTGTATCACCAGGAACAGGGTCAGATTGCCTTGTTCACCAACGATCTCTGGACCGAGCCAGCCGCGTTCATCAAGTATTTTCCGCACGTGGATCAGATTAATGGAGTCTGTTTTGTTGATCTCTTTCCAATGCGCTTGCATTTCCTGGGAATCACGGCCGTACTTCTTTTTAACGTCATCTGTTTCTTTACGCCCGCTTTGGTCGTTGTTGAAGATCGTATCCAGCATGGCGACCAATTGCCGGTCAAAATTTGCTTCTTGCTTTTCCTTGTTCACCTTGAATTTTGAAATCGTACTGTCCCAACGTGGATCTGCGTGCAGTGAGGTAAGCGCTGTATCGTCCACCGTTTCTTGGATGTCGTTGAAGTTGCCTTCGTCCGCGATCTTTTCCAAATGAAAGAAGGCCGAATCCCCTTGCCCGGCCCGTGCCCAAGCGCGGGAGGCATTGTACCGGTCGTCCGTTTTCCCCTTTCCGCCATTCGCTCTAAAAGCCTCATTGAATTTGGCCCCGGCGGCCAAATAATTCCCTTCAAAGAATAGGCGATAGCCTGCTCCGGTCAGTTCGTAATAGCGTGCAAAGTCCTGCGCGCTCGCGGAACAGGAAAAGGCGAGGCCAAGCACGGAGGTCAAAATCCAGTTCTTCATGATCTCTTGGATTTCAGCAGGCTGGTTATCCCCGTCCAAACGGCGAACCTACCGGTCCCGAAAATTATAGTTCAGCCCAACTAATTCCAACGTTGGGAGAAGTGTTTCACATAGCCATGAACCGTGCTGCTCGAAATGCAAGCGCGTCTTTCTGCAAGCCGTCACGTGTGGTCCTTCACGGGGCATCACCTGCATTTTATTCCCCCGTATCCGTTGGCCGTTCCTTCGGTTGGTGGACGGGTGTGGACAACGTGATCTCTGCTGGCCAGCCAACAAACACCTCACCTTGGCCACCTCGGAATTTCCCCGCGCCTCTGCGCCTCCTCGGCTTTCTCCCTCACCTCAATAGGACACCGTTACGCCAGCCCCGAAACCCATATCACTGTCATAGTGCGCCGATACAGCGAAATTCTTCGTGATGATGTAGCGGCCGCCGGCTGACCACTCCTTGTCGGTGTTGCCCATTGCGCTGGCCCTTAGCCTGGGGCTTAACGGAATGTCCTCGCGGCGCAATTGTGCGCGCAAGTTGCCGGTGTGGTCCACGCTGGCATCCAGTACCACCAACCAGGGCAGGGTGTACTGCACGCCCAAGTGTACCGCGCTGCGGTCGTCCTTCGAGTTGGCCTGGCCGAACAAGTTCTCCTCCTGCCCGGCGTGCTTGCGGTATCGCCAATCGAAGCCCACGTAAGGGAACAGCCATTGCATTTTGCCGAGGTAGCGCCCGAAGTGCGTTTCGGCCTCGTAGCCGTGTTCGTCGTTGTAGCCCAGCCGCCATTCGCCCTGGAAGGCCCACCGCGTGCTGCCGTATGCGATCGAGCCGTCGTTGCTGTTGCTCGCGAAATCATTCTGGAACATCAGGTGGAAACGGCGGTCGTCGCGTTCCACCATGCGGTACGACCGGGCCGGGTCGGGTATTTCGGGATTCGCGGGGCTGCCCTCATAGCTGAACACGCGGCCCATGCCGCTGGTCATGTGGTACAGGATGTGGCAATGGAAAAACCAATCGCCGCTTTCGGAGGCGCGGAATTCCAAGGTGTCGGTCTCCATGGGCATCACATCGATCACGTTCTTCATGGGCGACCGCTCGCCGTATTGGTTCAGCACCCTGAAATCGTGGCCGTGCAGGTGCATGGGGTGCCGCATCATGGAGTTGTTGTACAGGACGATCCGGATGTTGTCGCCGTGCCTGATCAACACCTTGTCGCTTTCCGATACGGTCTTGTTGTCCAAGGTCCACACGTAGCGGTTCATGTTTCCATTGGGCTCGAATTTGAATTCGCGCCAAGGCCCCTCGGGTAAAGTGGTGGCTCCGGTGGCCTGCAGCATGTTGTAGTTCAGCGTTACAGGGCCATCGCCTTGTTGGTGGCCGCCGTGTTCCATTGCCTCCATGCCTTCCATGCCGTG
The DNA here is from genome assembly GCA_044463585.1 of Cryomorphaceae bacterium. Taxonomy (GTDB): domain Bacteria; phylum Bacteroidota; class Bacteroidia; order Flavobacteriales_F; family PHOS-HE28; genus PHOS-HE28. The sequence goes on along the minus strand of JBIQMI010000085.1, from coordinate 99 downwards.
GGTGGAATGCCCGTGCCCGGTATCCTCCAGCTCGGGGTACATCACGCTGTTCATGTCCATGGTCTGCAGGCTCATCGGCATGTCCATCGGCTTCATGTC
>JBIQMI010000084.1:0-12345 GCA_044463585.1 Cryomorphaceae bacterium | reverse complement strand
TCGAAATCGGTGCGGCTGTGTATGCCCTCGAGTTCCTTGAAGCCCATGGGGAACTTGAACTCGATGTCGGTGGCCGCATCGGCGTAATGCGCCATTTTGATGTGGTCGTGCCAGCGGTAGTTCTCCCCGGGCAGGCCCATGGCACGGTGCCAGGCCATGCGCTTCTCCTTCCATTTGGCGAACCACTCCTGCTGCGTGCCGGGCTTAATGAAGAATTGCATCTCCATCTGCTCGAATTCCCGCATGCGGAAAATGAATTGCCGCGCCACGATCTCGTTGCGGAAGGCCTTGCCGGTCTGCGCGATCCCAAAGGGGATCTTCATGCGTGCGCTCTTCTGCACGTTGAGGAAGTTGACGAAGATGCCTTGTGCCGTCTCGGGCCGCAGGTAGATGGTGCTGCTTTCGCCGCTCACGCTGCCCAACTCGGTGGCGAACATCAGGTTGAACTGGCGCACTTCGGTCCAGTTGGCCGTGCCGCTGATCGGGCATTTGATCTCCTCGTCCAGGATCAGTTGGCGCAATGCGCCCAGGTCGTTGGCATCCAGCGCGGCCTTCATGCGCTCCTGCACCTGGTCGATCTTGTCCTGGCTGCGCTTCACGTTCGGGTTGGTGGCCCGGAACTGCTCTTCGTTGAAGGCCTCACCGAATTTCTTCCGCCCCTTTTCCACTTCCTTGGCGATGCGATCCTCATACTTGCCGATATGCTCCTCCAGCAATACGTCCGCACGGTAGCGCTTCTTGCTGTCCTTGTTGTCGATCAGCGGGTCGTTGAAGGCGTCCACGTGCCCGCTGGCCTTCCAGGTTAGCGGGTGCATGAAGATGGCGGCATCCAGGCCAACGATGTTCTCGTTCAGCTTGGTCATGGCCTCCCACCAGTAGCGGCGGATGTTGTTCTTCAGTTCCACGCCGTACGGACCGTAGTCGTACGTGGCACTAAGGCCGTCGTAGATCTCGCTGCTGGGGAACACGAAGCCATACTCCTTGGCATGGCCGATCAACGCCTTCAGGCGGTCTTCTTGGTTGCTCATGTGCTGGCGTCTACGCCTTGGAAAACTGTGGCGTGGCGCGCCGCAAAGATGGGCAGCAGGAAGCGTTCCCATGAAGCGTGCCTGCCCGCCGCACGTGGTGCACCGCCCAGCCGCACGCCCATATTGCTTCCCACGCGATCCGCTAGCGCCGTTTCACTGCGATCAGGGTAGCATCCGATCATCCGTCGGGAGGAACCAGTGCGCATCCGTGTCCGCATTCATTTCAAGATCCCAAGCTTTGTATGGATCTCCAACCAAGTACAGAGCCCCCTCCAAAGACTGGAAGGCTAGGGCCCCCTTACCTTCGTTGACCCTTATGATCGAACATCGGAACACCCTGATCAGCGAAGAGCTTTTCGAAAAGCAGTTCGTGTGCAACCTTGACGCTTGCAAAGGCGCGTGCTGCGAAGTAGGCGATAGCGGCGCCCCGCTTACGCCGGAGGAAGCGAAGTTGATCGAAAGGAATTACGAGGCCATTAAGCCGTACATGAGCGAGCGTGGCCTGGCGGCCGTTGCGGAGCAGGGCTGCACCAGCGTGGTGGACATGGACGGTGAATTGGTGACACCGTTGGTGCAGGAATATGCGGAATGCGTGTTCGCCAAGAAGGATAATAAAGGCGTGTGGCAATGCGGCATTGAGCAGGCCTACCACGATGGCAAGATCAACTTCAACAAGCCGCTGAGCTGCCACCTGTACCCCATTCGTGTCACAAAGCTGAAGTACCACGATGCCCTCAACTACCACCAGTGGGAGATCTGCGACCCGGCCTGCGAACTGGGGGCCAAGTTGGGCGTGCCCACCTTCCGCTTTGTGCAGAACGCGTTGAAGCGTGCCTATGGCGAGGAGTGGTACGAGGAACTGGAAGTGGTGTACGAGGAATGGCTGAAACACCGGGCCTCCCTGCGCACCGCGGCCAGGAAGGCCTGACGTTCCGCCTAATTCACCTGCTTGCCGTAGGGCCACGGAATGCCCGTGACCACCGTACCGCCGTTCGGGGCCGGTGCCGTGGCACAGGCCACCATGGTGCCACCCGGGCAAACGTTCCAATGCAGGTCAATGGTCTGCAGGTCGCGACCGAAGGCGATGGAAGCATCGAACGCCCGCGACCGGACAGCAACGTACATGGCGCAGGTGCGCTGGGTGAGGTCGAAGGATGAAACTTCCGGTTGCGGGCCACCCGTGCCGTGCAGGCCAGGTGCGATGGCCGCCTGTAGCCAAGTGGCCATGGCAATGGCCGCAGGGGCCACGATGTGAAGTGCGCGCATGGAATTGCTTTGGAACTGTGACGCAGCACCAAGCGGCCATGGTGCATGCGGCACCGGCAAAAGGATTTTTTATGCTGCCCGCCTGCGTCCGGTCCGCGCCGCCCGGTAGGCGTACCGGAACTCCATGTTGTGGGTAGCGCTGTGCACAGTACGGTGGTGCAGGCCGGTGTTGCCGACGGATAATGCCGTACAAACGAAGCTATAGGCCAGGAAGATGGGCATCAGGCCCGAAGTGTTTTGCATGCCGGCAAGGGCAAAGTGCTGGTCGGTCGAACCGGCCAAATGCATGGCCTGGCTCATACGGCCTTGCGCAATTGCACGGGGCGCACCACGGAATACTCTCCGTCCAGCACCATAAGCACCAGGTCCTCGTCGTGGATGTCCGTGAGCCGGATCTGCGTCACAGGGCCTTTCACGTCCCCGGTGCGCAGGATCTGCCCGTCGCTGGTGCACAGGTCGAACAAGGCATCCTCGCTGCCCGGTTCGTAATCGAACATCAACAGCTGCTCGATCTTGTCGATCCGGATCTTCAATTCGGTGGTGGGTGGTGCTTTGCGCATGGATCTCCCCTTTTGTCGCCGGTTTTACGGCAAGGCAAAGGGAAAGTTCCGGAAGCACCGGGGCCGAAGCCGCTGGCCAGCCCTAATTACCGATGTCGTTGAAGATCCAGTAAGGCGCGTTGGTGCAATGTGGCTGACGTTCCATGGGAGCAGGGGTTTAGTTGGTCCACCCACGAATCTATAGGCACGGTGCCCCTGCCGGAGGGCCCGAACGAGCAGCGGTCGCCCCCGGCGAAGGAACGGGCGGCAGCAGTTGGCCGGGGCTTGGTACCGCACCTCGTTCCAATGTTGCCGTTGGTTGGCCAGCGCGCCGTGGTCGCTGCCTAAAGCTTACTTTCCAGCCAAATACCCGTGCCATGGCCATACGCGCATTGATCGTGGACGACGAGGCGGATGCCCGCGAAAACCTCAAGCTGATGCTGGAGGAGCATTGCCCGCAAATCGAGGTGGCGGCCATGGCGTCGTCCGCCCAGGAAGCCCGTGACCGCATAGCCGAAGGCGGCCTGCAGGCCTTGTTCCTGGACATCAAAATGCCCGGCGAGGACGGGTTCTCGCTGCTGCGGTCGCTTCCCGAACCGCATCTGCCGGTGGTGTTCACCACGGCCTACGATGAATTCGCCTTGCGCGCCTTCAAGGAAAACGCCCTGGACTACCTCGAGAAGCCGATCGACACTGCCGAGCTGGAGCGCGCCGTGGGCAAGCTCGCACGGGCCGTGGGCGATCCGGTTGAGGCACGCAGGCGCAGCGAGGGCCTGCAAAGCATGATGGCCCAGCCCGCTTCTGCATTGAGCAACCGCGTGGCCGTACCCGGCAAGGACGGCCTGGTGCTGCTGCGCCACGAGGACATCCTCTACTTGGAGGCCAGCGACAGCTATACGGTGGTGCATGCGCGGGACGGCAAACGCACGGTGAGCAGTAAGCACATCCGCGTTTTTGAGGACAACCTCGATCCCCGGAAATTCTTCCGCGTGCACAAATCGTACATCATCAACCTGGAGCATTTGGTGAGCATCAGCCGCAGCGAGGGGAACATGGCCGTGCTGGACAACGGCGCGTTGGTGCCGGTAAGCCGGCGCAAGCTGCCCGAGCTGATGGCGCTGCTCAATACCTTCTGACCGCCGTGCCGTGCATCCACCATTTGCCCGCCCGCTTGTTGCGGGGTTGCGCCGCGGCCCTCCTGCTGGCGGCCGCGGGCATTGTGCACGGCCAACAGTACGGCTTCATTCAGCTTACCCCGCGCGATGGCCTGGCCCAAAGCCAAGTGCGGTGCATGGCGCAGGACAAAACCGGCTACTTGTGGATCGGTACCCTGGGCGGCGCCAGCCGGTTCGATGGCCTGGACTTCACCAACTTCGGCCTGCGCGACGGACTGCCCGACCCGCAGGTGAACGCGCTGCTTGGCGCATCGGACGGCCGCGTTTGGCTTGGGTGCGGCAGCTCGCTCGTTTGCTTCGATGGCCGCAACATGGCCACGGTGGCGCTGCCCGGCATCAATGCCGAAAGCCGTGTACTGGCGCTGGCCGAAGGCAAGGACGGCACCATTTACGCCGGCACCGACGGCAACGGCCTGTACATGGTGGCGAAGGGCAAGGCGCGGCCCGCCGAAGGTTGGCCGGGCGATAGCGCACGCCATGTACGCGCCCTGCTGGCCATGCCCGATGGCACACTGCTGGTGGGCATGCGCGAAGGGCTCTACCAAGGGCAGGGCAGCACTTGGCGCCAGCGGCAATTGCCGGCGCCCATGTCCATCAGTTCCCTGGCCATGGACCGCGGCGGGAACATCTGGCTGGGTACTTATGGCGACGGCCTGCACCAGCTGCTGCCCGATGGTACCGTCCGGCCGTACAGCGAAATGGAGGGCCTGCTGCAGAACAATGTGCGCGCCGTGCTCGCGGACCGGCAGGACCGTGTGTGGACCGCCACCAAATTCGGCATGGACCTGCTGGACAACGGGAAACTCAGGGCCTACACGGTGCACCAAGGCATGCCGAACGACAACATCTGGTGCCTGTACGAAGATGACCAGGGCAACCTGTGGGTGGGTACCGATGGCGCCGGGGTGCTGCGCTATGCCGGTGAATCCTTTGTCACCTTCACGGTAACCGACGGCCTGTGCAGCGACCAGGTGATGGCCGGCGTGCGCGACCGCAACGACGACCTCTGGCTGGGCACATACGGAAACGGTATCTGCCGCCTGGACGGCATGGCGCAGGTAACCACCCTTGAGGGCTTGCCCAACAACACGGTTTGGTGCGGTGCGGCCGACGAACAGGGCGGCCTATGGTTCGGCACAAGTGACGGACTGGCCCATTTGGTGAACGGTACGGTGCAACGCCTGCCCGAGGGTACCGCATTGGCCGGGCAACGGGTGCTGTCGCTCCTGCCCGCTGCCGATGGCGGGCTCTGGTGCGGTACGCGGGAAGGCGTTTACCTGCGCACCCCGCAAGGGATCCTCGCGCCGTTGGAGATCGATGGGCCCATGCCGCGGGGCGTGCGGGCGATCCTACTGGCGCGCGATGGCCACATGTGGCTGGCCACCGACAATGGCGTGGCACGCGTGAAAAACGGGAAGATCCGCTATTACTCCACTAGCGATGGATTGAGCCACAACACGGTGTTCTGCCTCGCATTCGATCACAACCGCCGCCTATGGGCCGGCACTTCCAACGGCCTCACCTGCATAACGGACGGCCATTTGCAGCGCGTTGACCTTGGCACCGATTTCGGCTCCAGTTACGTGGACATGCTGCTGCCCGCGCCCGATGGCCGGCTGTGGGCCGGCACGAACAACGGCCTTTACATCTTCCACCCGGACAGCCTGCTGCACGACCCTACCGACAAACGGCACATCACCGAGGGCGACGGCATCCGCGGGATGGAGTTCAACCTCAATGCCGGGTTCTCCGATGGCCGCGGGCGCATGTTCTTCGGCACCAATGCAGGCCTGGTGATGCACGACCCCGCGCGGGACCATGCAACGCCCGGGCTGTTCGCCCCCAGCGCGCACATTACCGGTGTAAGCAACTACCTCGAAACCGTGCAGGGGCCGGACAGCCTGGGCATGCCCCATGCGGCCCCCTTGCGGGTGGGCTATCGCGAAAACCACCTCACGTTCACCTACACGGCCATTGCCCTTTCGCAGGGCAAACAGGTCCGGTTCCAGTACAGGCTGGCCGGTTTCGACAAGGATTGGCTGCCGGCTACCCGTGCCCGCTTCGCCAGTTACTCCAACCTGCCCCAAGGGGAATATGTATTCGAGGTGCGCGCCACGGTGGGTGCCGATGCCAGTGCGGCCTGGGGAACGCCGGCCTCGGTGCCGTTCATCATTACACCCCCGTTCTGGCTGGCCAACTGGTTCTTCGCGCTGTGCGGGCTAGCGCTGGTGGCGGTGGTGTGGGGCATTATGCGTTTCCGTGCCGCGCGGCGCTCGCGCGAGGACAAGACGCGCAACCTGATCCTGCGCTCGCGTATGCTGCAGTTGGAGCAACAGGCCCTCAACGCCAATATGAACCGCCACTTCATCTTCAACGCCCTCAACAGCATCCAGTACAGCATTAACAGCCAGGACCGGGCAGGCGCGAACAAGTACCTCACCAGTTTCGCCAAGCTGATCCGCAAGAACCTCGATGCCAGCCAGGGCGACACCACCAGCCTCGCCGAGGAGCTTGATCGCCTGGAATTGTACCTCGTGCTGGAACAGCGCCGCTTCAAGGAGCGCTTTGATTACTCCATCAGCGTGGCGAAGAACGTGGACCCCGCGCAGGTCGAATTGCCCGCCATGATGCTGCAGCCCTATGTGGAGAACAGCATCTGGCACGGGATCCTGCCCATGGCCAGGCCGGGCCGGGTAAGCATAACCGTGGAGCGCGCAGCGGCCGACCGTGTACGCATCCGCATCCTGGACAATGGCGTGGGCGTGGACCGCAGCCGCGAGGAAAAACTGGGCAAGGAAACAGACCATATTTCGCGCGGCATCGAGATCACCAAGGGCCGCAGCGATGTGCTGCGCCGGTTAGGGCTGGCCGACATCCGTATCCAAGGTCCCGAACAATTGCAGGACGGGGAGGGCGGCACCCAAGTGGTGATCGAACTTCCGGCACCGCCGTTCGTTGAAAACCCCTTGCCGGGAAAAACCTGATCACTTAGCTTTGTACTGATGCAAGCGCGCAACAAATACACACCCTTGGCGATCATGGCCTTGGCCGTGGGCCTGCTGGTGGCCGGTTGCGCCAAGGAAGAACCCGTAGGGCCCGCGGAAGTAGCACCAGCACTGCGCAGCAAGGTGAGGAACCTGGTGCCGGTACCGCCGCCCACAGGCCGCGACAGCATCGCCCCCATCTCCGACGACGGGGATGATCTGGGGGACAAGGAACGCTCCACGCCGAACAAGCGTTGACGACCGTTCGCTCCGCCGGTCATTCGCCCACGCGTACCGTTCCCCGGAATGGCTATCGGCCCTGACCGCAGCAGGCCTAGCTTGGGGCAAAGACCCCTCGCCATGGCCAGCCAAGACCATCTGCACCGCTTGATCCGGTCCATGTCCATCGCTGAAAAGCGGTACTTCAAGCTGCATACGGCCCGGCATTCAACAGGTGAAAAAAGCAAGCAGCACGCCTTGTTCGATGCCATCGCCGCCATGCCGGCATACGACGCGGCCAAACTGCGCAAGCAATTCGCCGGGGCGGCCTTCATGCGGCGATTGCCCATTGCCAAACGGCGGCTGTACGAGGCCGTGCTGGACAGCCTGGACGCCATGCACGCCAACAGTTCCGTTGACGATAGGCTGCGGCGCATGCTCCACCATGCCGAACTGTTGCACAAGCGGGCCCTGTACGCCGATGCCGCCAAAGTGCTGCGCTCCGCGGAGCGGCTGGCCCATGGCCACCAGCGCCATGCGCTGCTGCTGCAGATCGCCGAGGCCAAACGGCAAGGGCTCGAACAATCCCACTACGCAGGTTGCAGTAGCGAAGCACTGGCCAAGGAACAGGAACAACGCGCCGATTGGTGCCTTGCATGGCAACAGGCCGATCAACTATGGACCTTGAAGGGCGAGGTGTTCATGCTGCTGTACGCCAACGGCCAGGCGCTTGGCCCCAAGGAGGAAGAACAGGCCAAGACCTTGTCGGACCACGCATTGCTGCGCGCCGCGGCACCTTTGGCCGGCCCCAAGGCCAGCTTCCTGCACCACCACGCCCGCAGCGCGTTGGCCTATATGCGCAAGGACCTGCCTGCCTGCGAGGTTGAACTGGAAAGCTGCTACCAAGTGCTGCGCAAGGACCCCGATGTTTTCGCGGATGACCAGGCCATGCTGCTGGGCGTAATGGGGAATCTGGCCCACGTGCGCATGCGGCAGGGCAAGTACCACCAAGCGCTGGAAGGCTTCAGGCAATTCAGGAAAATGCCGCTGTTGCTGCCCAGGTCGCCCAGCCCGGACCTGGAGATGAAGCTTTTTGTAATGGGGACCAGCCTGCACCTTTCGGTGTTGGCGGTGCAGGGTGAATTCAAGGCTGCCGCCGAGCTCATACCGCAATTGGAAGCAGGCCTGCAACGCTTCGGCGACTTGCTGGGGCCCATACGTCATGCTGAATTGACCCTGCAGGCCAGCTACGCCGGCCTCGGGGCCGGCAAGCCCGATATGGCCTTGCGCTGGGTCAACCGCATGTTGGGCACAACGGGCGTGGCCGATCACCGCGAGCTGTACGCCTTGGGCCGCATGCTCAACCTGATGTGCCTGGTGGACCTGCGCAAAACGGACCTGTTGGACTATGTAGTGCGGAACGCGCAGCGCGTGATCGCCAGAAGGGGCACGCCCTATTCCTTGGAATTGGTGCTGAACAAGCATGCGGCCGATCTCGCGCGGTGCAAAACGGATGCGCAACATGCGGTTGCCGCGGAGGCATTGGTTTCGGCGCTTGGGGAAGCACTGGCCGCATCACCACGGGAAACCACCGTGCTGGACCATTTGGACCTGATCAGTTGGGCGGAGGCCAAGGCCCACGGATCGGACTTCGCGCAGGCGGTAAGGCAGAAATGGAACGACCTGCAGACGCAGGCTCCTCACCAAAGAGGAAGAAGTAACGGTCGAAGAGCGGCTTGAGCTGGCCACGGCGCGAGCCCTACGGCTCCACCGCTACGATCTTGCCATCCTTCACCACCCACACCTTGGTGCCGTGCATTTTGGCCACGCGGCGGGCTTCCTTGGCGGCACGCTTCAGGGCGCGCAACACAATGAGCGCCTGTTCACTTGGGGTTTTCTGTTTGGACTTCATGCCGTATGCTCTGACAAAAGTACGGGAATATCACCAGAAGCATCATAGAGCATCCAATGGTCGGCAAGTGCTTGGTAGCGCTCCGTAAAGTTCTTCAGGCCCCTCTCAAATCGGCGTAGGATATCCTTTTTCGGAACGTCATGGCCTCCTTGTAGCACACGCATGGCCACCCGGCTGACCGCAAGTCTCGGCGTATCGAGCCGAAGGAAAATGATCTGGATATGGTACCCCAGTCTCTTCCAACTGTTGATCAAATCGATGTAGGTCTTGCCGCTCAAGGTGCTTTCCAGGGCGAAGGATTCCTTTTCCCGTGTTAATCGGTCCAACTCTTCAAGCAGTATGCGTCCTGCGGCGCGGGCTGCGCGTTCTGGCTTCAAGGGTGAGAGGCCGGTGGCGATCAGATCGGCGTTGATGAAGTTCTCGATCTTGGCATCCGTGAGCAGGAACGCCTTCGCGAACGTCGTCTTTCCCGCCCCGTTCGGTCCGGCGATGATGATGCAGCGGGGCTTATCTTTTCTGGGAGTGCCCATCACTGATTACGCGCTCGCCCCCATGCGCGATGCGCCCGCTTTCACGCTCACCAGCTCCTTCACTGCGGCCACCAATGCCTTATCGTCGTAGCCGCATTCGGTGTACAACTCGGCCTGGGTGCCGTGTTCGATCCAGCGGTCCGGTATGCCAAGGCGCTTCACTTGGGCCTGGTAGCCATGGTCGGCCATGAACTCCAGCACGGCGCTGCCCATGCCGCCCATGATGCAGCCGTCCTCGATGGTGACCACGTGCTTGAACTTGCCGAAGACCTCGTGCAGCAGCATTTCGTCGATGGGCTTGGCGAAGCGCATGTCGTAGTGGGCCACGCTATAGCCTTCGGCCTGTAGGGCATCGATGCCCTTGGCGGCAATGTTGCCGATGTGCCCGATGCTGAGCACCGCTACATCATTGCCATTGCGCAGACGGCGCCCCGTGCCGATCGTGATTTCCTTGAAGGGCGTCTTCCACTCCGTCATCACGCCCTCTCCGCGCGGGTAGCGGATGCTGAACGGGCCGTTGTCGCGGAGTTGCGCCGTGTACATCAGGTTGCGCAGCTCTTCCTCGTTCATCGGGGCGCTCACGATCATGTTCGGAATGCAGCGGAAGTAGGCCAGGTCGAAATTGCCATGGTGCGTGGGGCCGTCGGCACCGGCCAGGCCGCCGCGGTCCAGGCAGAACACCACGTGCAGGTTTTGCAGCGCCACATCATGCACCACCTGGTCGTAGGCACGCTGCATGAAGGAACTGTAGATGTTGCAGAACGGCACCAGCCCTTGCGTGGCCATACCCGCACTGAAGGTGACGGCGTGCTGCTCGGCGATGCCCACATCGAAGGCACGGTCGGGCATGGCCTTCATCATGATGTCCAGCGAGCAGCCGCTGGGCATGGCGGGCGTTACCCCCACGATCTTCGGGTTCTTCTCGGCCAGCTCCACGATGGTATGGCCGAACACTTCCTGGTACTTGGGCGGCTGCGGGCTCTTGGGCACCACCTTGATGATCTCGCCGGTCTGCTTGTTGAACAGGCCCGGCGCGTGCCATACGGTGGGGCTTCCCTCCTCTGCGGGCTTGTAGCCCTTGCCCTTCACCGTAAGCGTGTGCAGGATCTTCGGGCCGGGTATGTCCTTCAGGTCCTGGAGCACCTTCACCATGCGCTCCACATCGTGGCCGTCCACCGGGCCGAAGTAGCGGAACTGGAGGCTCTCGAACAGGTTGCTCTGCTTGAGCAGGGCGGCCTTCACGGCGTTCTCCACCTTCTGCACCACGGCCTGTGCGTTGGGCCCGAACTTGCTGAGCTTGCCCAGCATGTTCCACACCTCGTCCTTCACCTTGTTGTAGCTGCGGCTGGTGGTGATGTCGGTGAGGTATTCCTTGAGCGCGCCCACGTTGGGGTCGATGCTCATGCAGTTGTCGTTGAGCACCACCAGCATGTCCGAGCCGATGCCGCCCGCGTGGTTGAGTGCCTCGAAGGCCATGCCGGCGGTCATTGCGCCGTCACCGATCACGGCCACGGTGTGGCGGTCCTTCTCCTTGTTCAGCTTGGCACCCAGGGCCATGCCCGTTGCTGCGCCTATGCTGGTGCTGCTGTGCCCCACGCCGAACGTGTCGTACGCGCTCTCGCTGCGCTTTGGGAAGCCGCTGATGCCGCCGTGGATGCGGTTGGTATGGAACACATCGCGGCGACCGGTGAGGATCTTGTGCCCGTAGGCCTGGTGCCCCACGTCCCACACCAGTTGGTCGTATGGGGTGTTGTACACGTAGTGCAGGGCCACGGTAAGCTCCACCACGCCCAAGCTGGCGCCGAAGTGGCCGCCCTTGGTGCTCACCACATCAATGATGAAGTTGCGCAACTCATCGCTCAGTTGGCCCAGTTGCGCCTCCGGCAGTTTGCGCAGGTCGGCAGGTGAGTTGATCTGCCCCAGCAGCGGATACGGGTTGGTTGGCTCGCTCACGGCAATAAATTTTCTGAAGGACGAACAAAGGTAGGATCTGCGGGCATAGTGTGGCCAGCGGGGTTGAGGGCCGCGAAGGCGCGGAGGCGCGGAGAATGCCTCAGCCGAGAAAAGCTATCCACAGCGAACGCAGGGAAGACCGAGGGAGGCAGCCATGCCGTCCACGTTGCCGACACGGCCCGAGCTAATGCGATGTGCGGCGGAATAGCCTTGCCCGCGATGGGTTGTGCTGGCTGTTAACCGCGGACAGCTACTGCTTCTCCCCGTACCCGTGGTGTACGTACACATCCCCGCTGGTCTGGTAGAAGAGATGCGTACCGTTGAAGGTGCCATTACCGCTCATGTTGTACGGGCCGCTCACGTGCTGCGAGGGGAAGGAGAAGAAGTTGCCGGCCAGCAAGGCATAATAATTGGCCCCGTCGTTCCACAGGTTGTTGAAATAGAGCGTATCAGACACAGTACCGCCCGTGGTGATGCTGAGCACATAGGTGGTGAACGGCGGATCATAAGGCATGCCCGCCAGCCAGAGCGAATCCGTTACCAGCCATGTGCCCGTGAAGGCCGCGCGGGTATCCGTGGGTGTGGAGGGTTGCCCACCGGAAGGCGTGGACGGTTCATCGTCATCCTTTTTGCAGGCGGTGAAGGCGATGGCCAGCCCGAGGGCGATGAAGAGAAGCGAGCAGGTGAATGGGGGTTTCATGGTTTTGGGTGTTGATAGGTGCAGACCTGTTTGCGGCGT
>JBIQMI010000083.1:0-12382 GCA_044463585.1 Cryomorphaceae bacterium | reverse complement strand
GCAGCCGGATGGCGCGCACGGCGAGCTGGATCGAGGTGAACAGCACCAGCCCCGTGAGGGCGAAACCGGCCACACCGGCCCGCACCTTCCCGCTTACGCCCATGGTGGCCATGCGCCCCCGCAGCAGCAGGCGCACAAGGCCGAACAAGCCGGCCAGCAGGCAATAGAACAGGAAGAGGTAGGAAAATGTGGTCACATGGTCCCACCGGCCGGGAATGCGCATGGCCAGCACCACCACGGCGCGGTGCGGATGGCCCACGGCAAGCAGGTCGTACCCTAGCTGGGTCCATCGGAGCCCATCCTCCGGCACGGCCTTGTGCCATGCTATGGGAAAGGTGAAGGTGCCTGTGCTGGCCGTAAGTATGCCCCGCTCGTACCGCGCCCGGCTATAGCGCTCCTGCCCGGCCAGTACCGGCCGCTGCCCGGCCAGCAACAATTCCGGGAAGCCCAGGCCATCGCTGATCAGCCGCGGGCGCAATTCAACGTACAGCATCAATTCGCCCAGCGGCACTTGGCCCATGTACAAAGCGTCCTCGCCCAGGCGGCCGGTTATGCGCAGGTAGCCGTGGCCCACAGTGGGCACGCCTTGCTCGAACCGCGCTGAAACGGTTTTGCCGTTGGTGCCGGCATCGGGCGAAGTGGTGCAGTAAAAACCGGTGACCGGGTCGACCAAGTGCAGGCGCAGGTCGTAGCGGTCCCAATAGCCGGGGAAATACACCTGCCGCACGGTGCGGTCCAGTTCCGCGGAATTGCAGGCCACCCTGTTGCCTGCCCAGGCGAGCAACTGGCGGTTGCGCATCATTTCCGAGCGGGCCTCATCGAACAGCAGTTCGATCACCGGGTCTTCCATGGCCGTGGCATTTTCGGCAATGGTCTCCCGTTCCATTTCCACCCGCTTGAAGGTTTGCCGGTTGAGCGAGTGCGCGGTGAACAGGGCCAACAGGGCCACCAGCAACAAGCTGGCCAATGCGCTGGACCGGGCCCGGATGCGGCGCACCAACAATAGCGCGGGCAGCGGCCAGGCCACGGGCATGAGGTCGTACTGGCCTTGGGAATGCCGGTACAGGGCGAGCACCAATGTGAGCAGGAGGCCGGCAACAAGAACGGCCTTGGTGGTGGGCGGTGCATTACCGCCCATCAGGCGGTCGGCCACCAGGCACCAGGCCAGCAAAAGGATGCCAATGGCCAGCAAGGCCGCCAAACTGTAGATGTTGAAGCCTTGCACCCTGAACAGGTCGAGGTTCACGCTGCTGTCATGCACCAAGGCGTACAGCACCCCGTGGATGCCCGCGGCGAACAGGAACAGCACCAGCAATAGCACGGGCCGCACCACGCGTATTGTTCTGGCGGGCACCTCGAAAATGGTGGCGCGGATGAAAAAGGCCGCGCAAAGCGCCAAGGCCGCATTGATCAACAGGTCGCCCAGGGAGGGCATGGCCAAGGAAGACGCGAACAACGACGGATCGAACAGCGGAACTGCGGCCCAGGCCACAGGCGTACCGGCCCACAAGCTGGCCACGCGGGCCACGGCCAGCACGGCCAGAAAGCAGGCCACTTGGCGGATACCGCCCTGCATGCGGCGAGCCAACTGCCACCATGCGCCAAGGGCGAGTGCGGCCGCGAGCAGGGCGAACAACATGGACAAGTACAGACCGGTGCCGGGTAGCGGTGGATCAGCGGACCACCCCAGCTTGAGCATGGGTTGGCCCGCGGGATCTTTCACCATCACGCCAGGGACATCAGCGCCTACAACGCCTACGCCTTTTGCTATCGCAAAGCCGGGATCGAGCTGGCGCTGTAGGTACTGGTTCTCGAACGGTGGCTGGAACCAAACGCGCCGTACACCGTGCACCTGCGCCCCCCCTTGCTGTGCAAACGCATGCAGGTAAATGCCGTCCTTCAATACCAAATGCCCCGCGCGGGCGGTATCCAATGCAGCATCCGCAATAGGTGCATGGTCCGTCCAGGCCACTACCTCGCCGTTGCGGTACAAGCGGAGGCCCCCTTCGCCGCGTACATGTTCGGCGTCCATGTCCAAGCTGTCCGCCTCGGCGGCGTGGCGGGTTTGCGCCATCAGGTCCTCACCGGCCGTATTCACCCGGTCCTGCAAGGCCGAAGCGGCCTTTTCCAAGCGTGCCTGAGGCGCGCTGTCGCGCGCCACCCAAGCGAAGGCGGCCAGCACCAACGCGGATAAAAGCAGGATCGCAGGTTTGCGCATGGATCGCCCGTGGCAAGGTCCGCGCCAAGGTAGAACCGGTGGCGGTGTGTGATATTCCGCACAGTGGGGCCATGCGGTTACAGTACTTTCGCCATGCCCGGGGAACAACGCCGGGCCGTCACATGAAAAAGTTGAAATTCACGCTGTTTGCGGTGCTCGCCGCATCGGGCATCGCCTTGGCCTGCACGGGCTTTTCAGGCAACGGAAATGAACCTTGGACCAAGGAACAACTGATGCCGCCGGCCAATTTGGCCAATGCCATCAACAAAGGCCAAACCGAAAAGCTGCACATCTTCGATATCGGTCCATCGGGCCAGATCAAAGGGGCCGTGGAAATAGGGGAGGGCCGCAACAAGGAGAACATCGCCAAGCTGAAGAGTGCCCTGCAGGAGATACCCCGCGATGAGACGGTGGTGATCTATTGTGGCTGCTGCCCCTTCAAGAATTGCCCCAACATCAGGCCCGCGTTCGGGCTGCTGAATGAAATGAAGTTCACTGATCCGCGCCTGTTGGACCTGTCCGAGAACCTGAAGGTAGATTGGATCGATCGCGGCTACCCCATGGAATAGGCCGGGTCCGTGCTCAGCCCCCGATCACGCCGGTGGCCGTTACCGTTATGGGCCTCATCACCATTTTGCCCGCCACAACGGCCTGCACATAATAAGCGCCTGCCTCCAGCCCTTCGGCCTGCACCATTACACCACGGTCGGTATAATCGAGCTGCATGGGCACGAACTGTCCCCGGTTGTTCAACAATTGCACTTCCGCGATCGGGCCATCCGCCTGCACCAGGAATTGGCCGGGGCGGTTTTCACAGGAGAAACGCAAGGGCGGCCCCACGTTGTATTCCACCGCGAATTCGTCGCTACGGTCCAGCAGCCGCATGCCGGCGTAGGCCAGCAACCGGTAGTAGGCGACGCCGGGCGAGGGGGTGACATCCATGATCCGGTAGGCCGTGTAGCCCTGTTGCGATTCGCCGGCCTGCTCGTATACATCGCGCCAGTTCATGCGGTCCACCGAACGTTGCACCACGAACCGCACATCCGCCGGCTCGCCGCCGGTGCTCCATGCCAGTTGGATCCCTTCATCGCTGATCGGCGCGGCCACGAAGGATACCAATTCATAAGCCGGCGACTCACCGCTATTGGCCGTTGCCGCCGCAAGGTCGTCGAATTGCGCAAACAGCAAACCGGGGGTGAAGAGCGCCAGGAAGGGAAGGAATGGTTTCATGGTCCGTCGATGAAAACGGACCGCTGAACGGCGAAAACCGGCCAATGGTTACCAAGGCCTACTGCACCAGCAAGCGGTGCGTGGCGTGGTGCTGCCCGTTGCCGAGGCGCACCAGGTACAGGCCGGGTGCAATGCCCGGTGGCAGTTCGATGGCGCTGGTGCCGTTCGTAAGGGTCAAGCTGTGGTGCACTCGCCTGCGGCCGGCCGCGTCGATCAATTCCAATTCAGTTTGCCCGTCCCATGCCGCAGCAATGTTCAACTTGCCGCCAGCAACGGGGTTGGGCCAAAGCTTGCCTCCATCAGCCGGTGCCGCCTCTGCAACTTCCACGGGAATGACTCCTGCGCAAATGCAATCATTGTTGATCACATCGTTCACGGTGGGCACGAAGCCATCGTCACAGGGGTCGCCGATCCTGCCCGGCAAATGCACGCAATTGTCCGTGCTGTCGCGCACATGGCCGGGTACGATGTCGCAGCTCCATACCCATGTGTCCGGGTCGCCATAACCATCGCCATCTTGGTCGGCAAACCACTGAAGCAAGGGTTTTTCCTCCACCGTCACCTGCACATGGCAGCCTTGTACCGTGTACCGGAAGGTGGCCGATGAGTCCACGGCCGGGTCGTAGATCCCACTGTGCGGCACCAACGAGATGAACGCCCATTGTCCCCATTGGCCGCCTTGTGCCACGTCGGGGTCGAGGTGATGGGACAGGTCAAAGGCACTGTCGCCAGCGCAAACTTCCACGTGCGCGGGCAGCCCCATGTAAAGTTCGGTCACCGAAATGGTGGCTGTTTGTGAGGTGCCCGAACAGGTGGCGGGATTCGGTGCCGTATAAATGTATTCACCCGGGGTATCGATACCGGGCACATAGCAACCGGTGTGCGCTTCGCCATTGCAGGTCCAAAGTCCCCCCTCGTCGTGCATGCCGAGCAGGTTGGCCAGTTGGAAGGGCTGTGCATCGCTGCAAAGGGTAATGCTGCTGTCACGGCCGGCCCCGGCACCCTGCGCAGTAACCGCGAAATAGGCCGTGTCGTTGCCGCAAATGCCGAAGGCCACGATCATGTACTGCCCGATCGATTGTGCGGGGAAGGAGATGAAAGGGTCCGAGGTGAAGAAGGTTCCCGTGCCAGGGCCTTCCCATGCATAGCCATAAACATCGCCGCTCATAAGCAGGGCGAGGTTAACGGGCTCGCCCGCGCAAACCGGGCTATTGGAAACGACCGAATCGATCCGTGCGGGTTCGCATCCGCCCGCTGCCCGTGCTGCGGGAATCCCTGAAAATGCCAAGCTGAAGGCAGCAAAGGCAGCAACAATTGATCGCGAAACCGGGAAAAAGCTCATCCGAAAAGGAAATCAAAGATAGATCTTCCGCGGTCTGCACATTCCTGGCCAACACGAACTTTGCAGCATGCGCATGGGCCGGTGGTTGATCATTCCTTTGGCGATGGCCTTACTGGGCGGTTGCGCCAATCGCGACCTTAATTTGTACAAGGCCCGGCTTGAACGTAGCCAATGCAACCAGTGGCAAGGGGACCGGAATACGTTGCCGGAGGTAGGCGACACCTTGGTGCCCGAAGCTGTTCCGAAGCGCGTGGAGCGGCATTTCAGCCCGAACAGCCTTCACATTGCGCACGCCATCGGCGTACTTCCGCTGCTTCATGAATACATCGGGCGGTTGGAAGTGCCGCCATCGGACCGGTCCTTGGAACAACGGGTGGAGCTGCTGGAGCTGCGGCGCACACTGGCGTACCGCTGTGACCTGGCCTCGCTGGAGATCAGTGCGGTGGCCTCCGAATTGGATTGTGAAGAGGAAAAGCTCAGCCAATTGGCCTCCCACTTGGCCAATTTGGAGCGGAACACGGAAAGAAGCCTGACCGTGGCGGCCATTGCCATGGGTGCCTTGGGCGCGGTGGCCAGTGGCGTGGAGCTGGGCATGGACGAGAATGCGCACGTGGACAGGGCGGGGATCCTGTTCGGGGTGGCGGAGGCGGGTATAGGGGTGGCCATCTTGCTGAACGGCAGGAAAACGGTTGTCAACCATCAGCGCAATCCGTTGCGGGCGATCAGGGATGGGAGCGACCCGGACCGCATCTTTCCTCCCTTTGTATGGTATGCGATCACGCGGCCAATGCCCGGTGATCCCCCCGAAAGGACGCTGCGCGCGGAATTGCTCGCCCGCTGGCAGGAGGATGAAGGCCGGAAGAGGAAACGGTCGGATGGCGAATTGGCCCTGATCATGGGCACCGGTGGCAAGTACGGGCCTGGCCGCTTGGCCAAACGCGCGGCCATGTACGACCAGCTTGAAAGCATGGTCAAGCTGGTAAAGCAGGATCTGCTCCAACTGGTGCAGGAATTGGACGAGCGGCCCGCCGAATAACGGTGGCGGCCCCTGTAGTGCCGATGCCCGTCGGCGGCGCTCCAAAAATTTCCGGCGATCTGAACCTTCCGGCGCTTGGCCCTGTATAACGCCGCGCATTCCCTGGAGGGGCTGCGCTGGACCATTCACCATGAAAAAAGCGGTATTCGTCGTTCTGTTCCTCGCTTTCGGAGCCTATTTGAAGGCCCAAACAGGTACTGAGTTCTGGCTGGCCCCACCCGATGTGACCCACCTGCATAATACCCCCGGGGACGAACCGATCTACTTCAATGCCACGGCCGGCGCCCTGCCGGCGGTGGTCACCATTTCACAACCGGCGAACCCCGGCTTCAATGGCGGCAACCCGATCGTGCTCAACGTGCCGGCCAACAGTTCCATCCGGTACAACCTGACCTCGCTGAAGGCCCAATTGGAGACGCGCCCCACCAACAGTGTGCGCAACACGGGCCTGTTCATCAGCTCAACCACCGACATCACCTGCTATTACGAAAGCAGCAACACCAACAACCCGGACATTATCGCCCTGAAGGGAAGCAACGGCCTGGGCACCGAGTTCTATATCCCCTTGCACAAGCACGCTCCTTTCTACAACCACGATTTCGGGAACAATGCGGACAAGGCCTTTGCATCGTTCGACATTGTTGCCACGGAGGACAACACCCAGGTATTGATCTATTCGCCGGTGGCCGTTGATGGCTATCCGGCGCTTACGCCGTTCGTGGTGAACCTGGACCGTGGTCAAACCTATTCGTGCGCGAACACCAAGTACGTATCGCCGGGTGGCAACATTGCCGGTAACTACGTCGACCCGGCCACCCACCCTTCGGGCGCGGCGGTGCTTTCGAACAAGCCGATCGCCATTTCCATCAAGGACGACTCCAACCACAACCCTTCGGGCGGTTGCTACGACCTGATGATGGACCAGATCGTGCCCGTGAACATCCTGGGCACCGATTACATCGCGGTGAAAGGTTCATTGAACGCCACGGGCGACGAATCCACCTTCCTGATGGCGGTGGAGAACAACACGCAGGTCTTCATCAACGGCAGCACCACGCCGGTGGCCACGCTTTTTGCCGGCCAGTACTACCGGCACGATATGGACTACTTGAGCGGAGCGGCCGACAATTCCACCTACATGCGCACTTCGAAGCCGGTGTACGCCATGCACGTTACCGGCTTTGGCTGTGAAATGGGCATGGCCATATTGCCCCCGCTCAACTGCGCCGGCAGCCAGCGTGTCGGTTTCACCCGGTCAACCAGTGAAGGCTTTTTCCTGAACCTGCTCGTTCGCGCCGGTGCAGAGGGCAGCTTCAACGTGGCCGGCCCCGGCACCGCCACCATCCAGGCCTCGGCCTTCAAGACCGTGCCGGGCACCAATGGGGAATGGAAGGCTGCGCATATTTCCTACAACACCACCCAGGTTCCGGTGAACCAGGGCATCGTGGTAACGAATAGCGCGGACGTGTTCTCGTTGGGAATTATCAACGGTGGGGCGGGTAGTGGCGTGCGCTATGGCTTCTTCTCCGAGTTTTCGGGCAAGATCGAAGTGAATGCCGGCGCCGACCAAACGCTGTGCGCCGGACAGAGCGCAACATTGGCCGGTACCGTTAGCGGCGGCAGCACCACCGGCATGTGGAGCACCAACGGCAGCGGTACGTTCCTGCCGAACGCCAACGCCTTGAACGCCACTTACGAACCCAGTGTGGGCGATATCGCCCTGGGCACGGTGACGCTGACCTTGGTATCCACGGGACAGTGCACGCCCGAACAGGACCAAATGGTGCTGACCATACAACCGAAGCCCGTGCCCAACGCAGGCGCCGACCAATTCGTGTGCACCAATAATCCGGTGGTTTCCCTCAGCGGCACGATCCACGACGCCGTGGGTGGCGTGTGGACCACGGCCGGCACGGGCACGTTCAGCCCATCCAACGCCAACTTGAACGCCAACTACACGCCCAGTGCCGCCGACCTGGCGGCCGGTTCCGTTTGGATCTTCCTTACCACCACGGGCAACGGCGTATGCCAGGCCGTGAAGGACAGCATGCTGGTGATCTTCACTCCGGCCATTACCGTGAACGCCGGCGCTGATAGGGTGCTTTGCTCCAACAATGCGGCCGTGCAACTGAATGGGAGCTTCATGGTGGCCACGGGCGCTGTATGGAGCGGGGGTGCAGGCACCTTCGACCCCAGCACCACCAACGTGAATGCGGTGTACACCCCAACGCAGGCCGAGATCAACAGCGGCTCGGTGATGCTTACGCTTACATCCACCGGCAACGGGAATTGCATCGCGGTGAACGACCAGGTGCAGCTGTCCTTCACACCATCGCCCACGGCCAATGCCGGGGCCAATAGTTCTGTTTGCGCCAACAACGCCAACATCGCACTGAACGGTACGGTGACCGTGGCGACCGGCGGGGCCTGGAGCGGGGGCACAGGCTCGTTCAGCCCGAACAGTACCACGCTCAATGCAACCTATACGCCAACAGCGGCGGAGATCGCCAACGGGTCGGTGACCCTGGTGCTTACCACCACGGGCAATGGCAACTGCTTGCCCGCAACCAGTAGCCGGACCATAACCTTCACGCCGGCCCCCGCGGTGGATGCAGGTCCCAATGGCACCGTATGCGCCAACAATGCGGCCATTACCCTCAGCGGCAGCGTAACGGGCGCCACGGGCGGGGCTTGGAGCGGTGGCACGGGCACGTTCAGCCCCAATGCCAATGCGCTGAATGCGGTGTACACGCCGAGTGCGGCCGAACGCACGGCGGGCACGGTGACGCTCACCCTCACCAGCACGGGCAACGCCAATTGCAACCCGGTCAGCGACCAAGTGACCTACACCATTACGCCCGCGCCCACGGCCAACGCCGGCCCCGACCAGACGCTGTGCGCCAATAATGCCATGGCCACCCTGCAAGGCAGCTTCACGCTGGCCACAGGCGGGGTATGGAGCGGCGGCAACGGCAGCTTCGACCCCAGCACCACCAACATGGGTGCGAAGTACACGCCCACCGCGGCCGAGATCGCCAATGGTTCCGTAACGCTCACGCTCACCACCACCGGCACTGCCAATTGTTTGGCCGCCACCGACCAAGTGGTGCTGCATTTTACCCCTGCCCCCGTGGTGAACGCGGGCGCCAACGCATCGGTGTGCGCCAACAACGCCAGCATTTCGCTCAACGGCACCGTTACGGGTGCCACGGGTGGCATTTGGAGCGGCGGCAACGGCAGCTTCAGCCCCAATAACACTGCGCTGAACGGCACCTACACGCCAACCGCCGCGGAGATCGCAGCGGGCAGCATCACGCTTACGCTCACCAGCACGGGCAATGGTAACTGCGTGCAGGTTTCCAGCAGCCGAACGATCACGTTCACCCCCGCACCCATTGTGGATGCAGGCCCCAACGCATCGGTTTGCGCCAATGCGCCGGCCATGCAGCTTAGCGGAAGCGTTTCCGGTGCAACCGGGGCCATTTGGAGCGGTGGTGCCGGCACGTTCAGCCCGAACAACACAACGCTTAACGCCGTGTACACGCCCACGGCGGCCGAAAGGGCCGCGGGCACGGTGACACTTACGCTCACCAGCGCCGGCAACGGCAATTGCAACGCAGTGAGTGACCAGGTAACATGGACCATTACACCCGCACCAACAGTGAATGCCGGCCTTGACCGCACGGTGTGCGGCAACAATGCCGCGATCAACCTGAATGGCAGCTTCACGGTGGCCACGGGTGCCGTATGGAGCGGTGGCGCCGGAAGCTTCGACCCCAGCACCACCAACATGAACGCCACCTACACGCCCACGGCCGCCGAGGTGGCCACGGGCTCGGTGACCCTCACCATGACCACCACCGGCAATGGCCTCTGCAACAGCGTGAGCGATCAAATGCAGATCAGCTTTACCCCGGCGCCCACGGCCAACGCAGGACCCGATGTGACCCGCTGCGCGAACAACGCCGTGGTGGCCCTGAACGGTGCCGTGACCTTGGCCACCGGCGGTACCTGGAGCGGTGGCACCGGTGTGTTCACGCCCAACAACAACAGCCTCACGGCCAGCTACACCCCCACGGCCGCAGAAATCGCGAATGGTTCCGTTACGCTAGTGCTCACCACTACGGGCAATGGCACGTGCAACAGCGCAAGCGACACCAAGGTGATCACGTTCTCGCCCGCGCCGATCGTGAGCGCCGGTACCAATGGCACCGTATGCGCGAATAATTCCGCCATTGCCCTGGGCGGCAGCGTGACCGGCGCCACCGGCGGAACCTGGAGCGGTGGCACTGGCACCTTCAGCCCCAATGCCAACGCACTGAATGCGGTTTACATGCCCAGCGCGGCCGAGCGCACCGCGGGCACCGTTACCCTTACGCTCACCAGCACCGGCAATGGCCTGTGCAACGCCGTTAGCAGCCAGGTCACCTTCACCATTACCCCGGCACCCACGGTGAATGCCGGGCCTGATCAGAACCTGTGCTCGAACAATCCGGTGGCCACCTTGGCAGGAAGCTACACTGTGGCCAGCGGCGCGGTGTGGAGCGGTGGTAGCGGCACGTTCAGCCCCAGCCCCAACAATGTGAACGCCACCTACACGCCCACGGCCAGCGAAGTGGCCAACGGCTCGGTGACGTTGACCTTGACCACCACGGGCAACAACAACTGCAACCCGGTATCGGACAACATCGTGCTGCACTTCACGCCCTCGCCCACGGCGAATGCGGGTGTGGATGTAACGCGTTGCGCGAACAACGCCAACGTGGTGCTGAACGGCAGCGTTACCGTGGCCACGGGCGGCGTTTGGAGCGGCGGCCAAGGATCCTTCACGCCGAACAACACGGCCCTGAACGCAACCTATGCACCCACCCCTGCGGAGATCGCGGCGGGCATTGTTACGCTCACGCTGACCACTACGGGCAATGGCACGTGCAACAGCGCAAGCGACACCAAGGTGATCACGTTCTCGCCCGCGCCGATCGTGAGCGCCGGTACCAATGGCACCGTATGCGCGAATAATTCCGCCATTGCCCTGGGCGGCAGCGTGACCGGCGCCACCGGCGGAACCTGGAGCGGTGGCACTGGCACCTTCAGCCCCAATGCCAACGCACTGAATGCGGTTTACATGCCCAGCGCGGCCGAGCGCACCGCGGGCACCGTTACCCTTACGCTCACCAGCACCGGCAATGGCCTGTGCAACGCCGTTAGCAGCCAGGTCACCTTCACCATTACCCCGGCACCCACGGTGAATGCCGGGCCTGATCAGAACCTGTGCTCGAACAATCCGGTGGCCACCTTGGCAGGAAGCTACACTGTGGCCAGCGGCGCGGTGTGGAGCGGTGGTAGCGGCACGTTCAGCCCCAGCCCCAACAATGTGAACGCCACCTACACGCCCACGGCCAGCGAAGTGGCCAACGGCTCGGTGACGTTGACCTTGACCACCACGGGCAACAACAACTGCAACCCGGTATCGGACAACATCGTGCTGCACTTCACGCCCTCGCCCACGGCGAATGCGGGTGTGGATGTAACGCGTTGCGCGAACAACGCCAACGTGGTGCTGAACGGCAGCGTTACCGTGGCCACGGGCGGCGTTTGGAGCGGCGGCCAAGGATCCTTCACGCCGAACAACACGGTCCTGAACGCAACCTATGCACCCACCCCTGCGGAGATCGCGGCGGGCACGGTGACCTTGACCCTCACCACCACCGGCAATGGCAACTGCGCCATGGTGACCGACACCAAGGTGATCAATTTCACCCCGGCCCCTACCGTGGATGCCGGCCCCAATGGCACTGTTTGCGCCAACAACGCAGCGATCGCGCTCAACGGCCAAGTGACCGTGGCGGGCGGCGGGATATGGAGCGGCGGCACCGGAACCTTCAGCCCCAATGCCAGCGCGCTGAATGCGGTGTACACCCCCAGCGCAGCGGAGCGGACAGCAGGCACCGTGACGTTGTCGCTCACCACGGTAGGCAATGGCAATTGCAGCGCCATGAGCGACCAAGTGACCTGGACGATCACGCCTGCACCCACGGCCAACGCCGGCGCTGACAAGGTGCTGTGCTCGAACAACCCGGCCGCGGCCCTGGCCGGTGCCTTCACAGTGGCCACGGGTGGCGTATGGAGCGGGGGCAACGGCAGCTTCGATCCCAGCACAACGAACATGAGCGCGGTGTACACGCCCACGGCGGCCGAGATCGCCAACGGAAGCGTTACACTCACCTTGACCACCACGGGCAATGGCACCTGCAATGCCGCCACCGACCAAGTATTGCTCACCTTCACCGATGGGCCGTCAGCCAACGCCGGTCCTGATGTGACCACCTGCGCCAACAATGCAGCCGTGGCCCTGGGTGGCAGCGTGATGGTGGCCACCGGCGGAAGCTGGAGCGGCGGTACGGGCACCTTCACCCCCAATGCGAACACGCTCAACGCCACCTATAGCCCAAGCGCAGCGGACCTCGCAGCAGGCCAGGTAACGCTGATCTTGACCACCACGGGCAACGGCAATTGCGCACCGGCCATCGATACGAAGACGATCTTCTACACCCCG
>JBIQMI010000082.1:0-12445 GCA_044463585.1 Cryomorphaceae bacterium | reverse complement strand
ACCTCAACGCCGGGGGCCACCACGCGCAGGCCTTCGAAGCTGCGGCTTACGGGCTGCTCGCCGTGGTCCTTGAAGAAAATGTGCACCGTGCGGGGATCAACGTCGTACACCACGCCTGTACCCAGTGTGGGGTGGTTCACCCTTGCCCCAATGCCGATATCATGAATGTCCATGCGTTAGGAATGTTGTTCCGCAATGATACAAGCCTTGTTCAATCCACCACGCGCAGCACGGGATGTTTGCGGAACCGCGGTTCCATCCAAGGTGAGCGCCTGTAAAGCCAAAGCAATTGGGCCCAAGCATCAGCGGCAAAGGCCGGATCCGCTTCACGCTTGGCCTTGAATGCAGCGGCCAAGCCGGGGTTTTGGGCCAGCATGCGCTCCGCCGTGTCCTCGAACACGTAATCATCGAACCATTCCTTTTGCTGCAGCAGCGCATCGAAGAAGTTCCACGCGAAAAAGCCGTCCTCGGCGCGGCTTTCCAGTGCTTCCACGGCGTAGCGGTCCGTGGCATGGCCCATGGGCACCAGCACATCACCGGCCTGTGCCTCGTGCAGCATGGTGCGCTGAACGGTGGTGATGTTGCGGTGCAGGTAATGGCCCTCGTAGGGCATGGCCACCGTGGTGAATGACGCGATGCTGTCCTGTTCCACGTGCAACAAGGTATCGCGCTGGAGCACGCGCATGGGCACACCTGAGATTGCCAGCCGCTCCAGCACCGCGTGCCATGCCCTGGGCACCAAGTAGGCTTTCGGCTTCTCAATGGCGATGGATGGTACATAGCGGTCGCGCCAAGGCACCAGCGTATCGGTAGGTGCTGCATGGTCGTAACGCAACCGCGGCAGGCCGGTGACCCGGCTGGTTTCCGTTACGGCCCGATACCCTTTCCATGGCAGCAGTTGCACATCGGCGGAATCCAGCTTCCAATTCAGCCCGAAAGCCGTGCTGTTAGCGGTCCAAGCCTTCGCCGCTGCCCTCGCCTCGCGCAACGTTGCGGGATGCTGGTCCATGGCGGCCAAGGTGCCGAGCATGAGTTGCAGGGTGGCGTTCACGCGGTCGGCGCAGGGTTTCAGCACATGGCTTTCGCTTACCACGGCGGCGCGGTTGAACAGGGCGTTGTAGCCCGTGCTGTAGCGGGGGCTGTCGTAAAAGCCGCTGAGCCCATGCTCGGGTGCCTTGCCGTTGGTCTCGAAATAGGGGCACATCGCCACATCGTGGTTCTCCATCCACGCGTACTGGCCGGGCACCAGCACCTGCTGCATGTATGCGCGGAGCGGCGGCGCCAGGCGGTCCTTCTGGGTGGGCAGCAGCGCCATGGTGTACTGGTGATCGGCACCATCGCTCACATGGGTTTCGAAATACACGTCGGGGTCCCATTGGGCCAAGGCCTGGTTGAGGGAGCGCGCGTTCCAGGTGTCCATTTTCATGAAATCGCGATTGAGGTCGCGGTAGGTGGCGTTGCCCCGGAAGCCGTACTCGCGCGGGCCGTTCTGGTTGGCCCTGCTGTGGCTTCCGCGGTCCAATGCGCCGCTTACGTTGTAGATGGGCACGATGCACACGGCGGTGTTCACCAGCAGCCCCATGAGCTGGTCGTTGTCCAGCAGGGCTTGGGCAAGCAGCAGGCTGGCATCGGTGCCGTCCGGCTCCCCCGGGTGTATGCCGTTGGTGATCCACAGGATGTTCTTGCCCGCTGCCCGTATGCTGTCCGGGGTGAAGCCGCTGCCATCGCTGAGCACGAACAGATGGATCGGCGATCCGTTGTCATCCTTGCCGATCTGCAGCAACTTGGCCCCGGTGTACAATGAATCCATGGTGCTGAAGCGCTGCACCGCTTGTTGCCAGGTCACTGTTGTATCGCCCTGGAAGTTCCATTGCGCAGTGCTGAAGAAAAAGGGGGCGGCCCAAAGGCAACAGGCCAAGGCCCGGCGTAGGAATGGCATGCACAAAGATCGGCCCTGAACGGAAAAACCCCGCTGCAAGCAAGGAGCAGCGGGGCTTCCGGATGCCGATGAACCCAAACACCGGCAGGAACGCTTTTCAACCGACCAGGTCCGCGGGGGGCCAGCCAGCACAATCTTCCTGCTCCGTTGCGGGAGCTGGAATGGCCGGCTGTTCCACGGTCGCTGGCATGAGCTGGGGAAGTGTCTGTTGCGCGAAAAGCTGCTCTTCATCGGTGAGTTGAAGCAGCAGTGTCAAGGTCATTACGGGCCACATGGGGGATCGGTTATCGGACCGCAAGATTTCGAGATCAAGAAGGATTTGTCAAGACCAAGGCCACTATTTCATCGACGAACAAAGAAGGGACATCGACCAACATCGGGACCTTTCCAAGGTGCAGCGTCGCCCCAAACCGGGGGTCGCAGCATTCTTCCCACCTTTGCGGGGCAAGTGAAAAATGATGAAACCACTCCGCTTTCCCGCCCTGTGCGTAGCCATTGCACTGCTGCTCTCCCATACGGTGGCCTTGGCCCAGGAATCGCGCAACGGACCGAAGGTCGGCCTGGGCATCGGCACCCAAACCATCGGTTCCTTTTTCGGCTGGAACGGGCAACCCAAGCTGGGACCCATTGTAGGCTGGAGCTTCGAGGCCCCGGTGACCGAGCAGATCAGCCTGCTCATTGAGCCGATGTACATTGGCAAGGGCAGCGTTTCGGTGAACAGCCAACAGAAAACACGCAGCTCGATCGCACTGAACTACTTGGAGATGCCCTTCATGCTGAAGGTGAGCACCAACCCCGACCCGCAGGGCCTGTTCCTAACGGGGGGCCTGATGTACGGTTACTTCCTGCACGGGAAAGTCAAGAACTACCGCGACGGCAAGCTGGATTCGAGCTATGATTTCAGTCCTTCAGGCACGCAGCACCGCGGGCAATTCAGCGCGGGGCTTGGCCTTGGCCATGAAAAAGGACATTGGATGTGGGAACTGCGCGCCCAGAGCAGCCTTACCACGTTCGACCCGCTGGTTCGCTCGCGCAACCTCGTGTATTCATTCCAAGTGGCCTGGCGCTTCGGCGACCCTTCCAACTGGTAAGCATGGCCTAAAGGCCGTCGTCCCGGAAAAAGTCCAGGTTCTGCAGTTTTACCAAATGCACGTTGGCATAGTAGTGGTGCAAGATCTGCGAATAGGTAAAGCCGGTGCGTGCCATGTGCATGGCGCCTTCCTGGCACAGGCCTACGCCATGGCCGAAGCCTCGGCCGTCCAGCACCACGGAATCGCCCTCGGGCCGTATGCTGAAATAGGCCGATCGCAATTGAAGGTCCTTGCGCACCCGCAAGAGCGATACGGGTGGTGAGATATTCGCCAGGAAGAGGTCGCGGCAGCCGGGGCTGTAGTGCGTTACGCTGGCCACCACATCGCTGTCGCCCGTGTCCACGCCGTACTCTTTGCGCAGATAGTTGAGCCATTTGGTGCGCGGCATCACCTGCTGCCAAACGGCGTGTGGCTCGTGCAGGCAGAAGGTGTCCAGCGTGCTGATCAGGTAGGGCTCGCTCTTGCTCCAAACTTCATCGGCATTCATGGTCTCGCCGCCGCAGTTGCTGTGGAAGGTGGCGTGTATTAGTCGGATGTCGGAATCCACCACTACCAGGTCGCGCGTGAGCGCCACGGCTTGGCGGATGCTGTCCACGCGGTTGCGGGCCAGGAACACTTGGCAATGGGTGGCATCGCACAATTCGAAGCCTTCCCCGGCATGGCGGCGCTTATTGGCCAGGGCATAGGTGCGGCAGCTTACGGCCTGCAGCTTGTAGTATTCCATCCAGTGGCCGTTGCCGGCCTCCGACATCACCGTGCCGGCCACGTATTCCTCCAGCGGCACGGTGGCCACCAGCTTGAGGAAGCCGCCTGCGCGCGCCACTTCCAGCGATCCGGGGTAGGCGCGTTCGGCACTTTTTGGCGCCATGTTCCGCATGCGGAAACCCCGGCCCACCGGCGACCGGAAGATGATGCTCTTTTTGGCGTGCAGGTCCAGCAGCAGCGACCGCGCATGTATGCCGCCCTCCACGTACTTGAGCACCAGGCCATCGTTGGAGGAAAGTTCGGCGGCCTGTTTGCCATCGACCCACACGGTCAGCGGCCCCCCATCCCCCATCACCATCAGTTGCTTGGTGGGTGTTTGGTGCAGCAGCCCGATGCGCACATCGCTGTACTGCTGCGCAAGGGCGCTAAGCGGGAACAAGGCCAACAAGGGAAGGAGGCGCAGCATGGCGCCGCGAAACTATTCCACGGCCATAGGGCCTTCCGGGCTTCCGTACAGACTTATCCACAAGTGATCGGCCACATGTTGCGATGCGCCCGGCCCGCCCAGCTTTTCCCTCAGCTCCGCCATGTCGGCCAGCATGCGCGCCCGGTACGGCCCATCGTTCAGCAGGCGGTCCAGTTCGCGGGCCAGTGCATCGGGGCGCATATCACGCTGAATGAGCTCGCGCACCACCTCGCGTCCCATGATCAAGTTCACGAGCGAGATGTAGGGCACCTTGATCAGCCGCTTGGCGAGCCACACATTCACGGAGCTGCCGCTGTAGCATACGGCCTCCGGCGTTCCGATCAGCGCCGTTTCCAGCGTTGCTGTTCCGCTGGTGACCAGCGCGGCCCGTGCGTGCTTGAGCAAGGCATAGGTGCGGTCGCGCACCAGGTGCACCGGCAGGTCGCGCATGTGGCGCCCGTACACTTCAGCGGGCACGGCCGGCGCGGCCGCCACCATGAACCGGTGCCCGGGGAAGCGCTCCACCGTGGCCAGCATGGCGGGCAGCATGCGCTCGATCTCCTGGACCCGGCTGCCGGGCAACAAGGCCACAAGCTGCCTGCCATCTTCCCGGCCGGGATCGCTCCACGTGAAATCCTCGTGCGCCAAGGCATCCAAAAGCGGGTGCCCCACGAATTCCACCTCAACGCCATGCTTGGCGTACCATTCCTTTTCAAAGGGAAGGATCACGAACATGCGGTCCACCGCACGGCGGATGATCTTCACCCGGCCGGCCTTCCATGCCCAAAGTTGCGGGCTGATGTAGTAGTACACCTTGATCCCGTGCTGCCGCGCGAAATCGGCCATGCGCAGGTTGAATCCCGGATAATCGATCAACACCAGCGCATCGGGCTTGAAGGCGAGGATATCGGCCTTGCATGCCCGGATGTTCGCCAGGATGGTACGCAGGTTGAGCAGCACTTGGGTGAAGCCCATGAAGGCGAGTTCGCGGTAGTGTTTCACCACTTCGGCCCCCGCCTGCTGCATGCGGTCGCCGCCCCACGCGCGCACCTGCAACGGCTGGTCACCGGCTCGCTTGAACAGGGCCCGCACGAGGTTGGCCCCGTGCAGGTCGCCGCTGGCCTCGCCCGCGATCACATAAAGTTTCTTCCCCATAGCAGCAGCAGCAGCACGATCACTGCGCCGTAGGTGAGCATGGCGGCGATCACCCCGCGCATGGCCTTGAGCATGCGCTTGCGATCGAAGTAGAAGAACAGCACCACATCGGCCAGTAGGCTGTGGCTGAGCGTGGGCGCGATGTTGCCGCGCAGCCCGAACAGCATGCGCTTGATCACGAAGCCCAATTCAAGCCCGGGCCGCATTACGGTGGAGATCAGCAGCGCATAGCCCAGCACGCCCAGGGCCGGGATGAGCATGCCCAGCAGGAAACCGAACCGATTGTTGTCAAAGCGCATGGTCCCACTGGTTGATGGCCTGCAATTCGCGGTGGGCGGTCATATCGAACTGCACGGGCACCACGCTGGCAAAGCCGTGGTTGGTGGCCCAAACGTCGGTATCGGGGTCGGCATCCTTGGCGGTGAAATGGCCCTTGAGCCAAAAATATTCATGCCCGGATGGGTCGGTGCGTGTTTCCACGGCATCCTGCCATTGGCCGGTGGCCTGCCGGCATACCTTAATTCCCTGCAGCGGCCCGGCCGAAGCGGGCGGAATGTTCACATTGAGGCAGCTACCGGGCCCCAGGCCGTTCTTGAGCACATTACGGGTCACGGAGCGCACCACCCCGCGGGTGTGTTCGAAGCTGGCCTCAATGCCATAGTCCATCAGCGAGAAGCCGATGCTGGGTATGCCCTCCAGCGCACCTTCCACGGCCGCGCTCATGGTGCCGCTGTACAGCACGTTGATGCTGAGGTTGCTGCCGTGGTTGATGCCGCTCACCAACAAGGACGGGCGGCCCTTCAGTATGTGGTACACGGCCAGTTTCACGCAATCCACCGGCGTGCCGGTGCAACTGTACGCTTTCACGCCTTCCATGAACTCCACTTCGCGCAGCCGCAGGAAATTGTGGATGGTGATGGCATGGCCCATGGCGCTCTGGGGCTTGTCCGGCGCTACCACCAGCACATCGCCGAAGGCCTTCATCTCCTGGGCAAGGGTTTGTATGCCCGGCGCGAAAATGCCGTCGTCGTTGGTAACCAGGATCAAAGGTCGATCGGTCTGTTTCATCGGGGCACAAAGCTACTGGTTCGGTGCGGCAGGCCCGTTGGCCGGGCCATGTGTGCCGGATCCCTACGTTGTGCACCGATCAACGCGGGTGATGCAGGGAATAGTTACGCTAGATCTGTTATGATCTGATTACGACGGCTGTCTGATATCAAGATCTGCTCACGAAGAAACGGATGAGATTGGATATATAGATGTCCATTTTTCAAAACTTAAAATAGAGCCTCATATGGTTCGTCTGACTCGCGCCATTGTTAACAACTTTTT
The DNA here is from genome assembly GCA_044463585.1 of Cryomorphaceae bacterium. Taxonomy (GTDB): domain Bacteria; phylum Bacteroidota; class Bacteroidia; order Flavobacteriales_F; family PHOS-HE28; genus PHOS-HE28. The sequence goes on along the minus strand of JBIQMI010000082.1, from coordinate 5,757 downwards.
TCCATATAAAACCTCCATGCATTACTTTTGCCGCAAACCAAAACCATATCTCATGCATAGCACAGCACACCGCATTGGTCGACCATTTTGGAGTTTGGCAAAAATCGCGTTAGGAGTGGTCTTGACGTGTTTGGTAAGCTGCCAAAAGGAGCGAGTGGTCAGTGATCTCGAGAGCTCGTCAAATGCTGAATTTAAATGTAACACCTCGGGTAAAGGCTTTTATTGAACGAACGACACGAACAGGAAACAACCGACAGGAAAAGACGCTATCAGTCGACAGCACGGAATGGTACATCGAAGCCGCACTGAACTACGCATACTCCAATGTGAGCGCGCCATATGTAGATCAGCATGTTGATACTCTCTTCATTTCGGTTCAGCAGAATAATGGCTTTGTGCAAGAGTCAGATGCCGCCGATGCCTTTGTACAATTAGGACATGCTGTTAATAGCGGCAATGTGGATGGATTGACTCATGTGTCTCTTGTGGATGTTGTGGCCAGAAAAACTGAAACAACTTTGGACATTCTTGCGGTACGGGTCCTCGGGAAGGGCACTGGCAGCAGTGGCTCCCTTAACACTTCATACGGCTCAAATGATCACTGGAAATTCGCTCAGCAGCTCTATGGCCCTTCTTGTAGTTGCTTAAGCACGCCAATAGCCGGTCAATGTGCAGACAAAAAGATACAGAACCGAATCAATATGGCAATAAACGGGGGCATATATCAATACTATACAAATATCGATACTTGGATAGTTGATCCATACAGCTTCGATGACCCAGCGAACTTAATGGTTGGCCTTTTGAGTCATCCCAGCCCCGTGAGTACCGATAACCCAATAGCGGGGGATGGCGTTAGGGATTATCCAGTTTACAAGGGATACGATGTATGCCTGGATCCAACTGATATGCGTTTTTATACTCAAGGTGTTTGGGACTTAATGCATTGGACGAGAAATAACTATGTTTCAACAAAGTATGAAATTTCTTGTACAATCAATGGTGACTTGCTGATGTGCGGATCCTGTTCAGACCCAATGGCTCATCACGTAGTCTATCGTTTCGGCAAGCTGGCGCTCACGCAATGATTTTGCGACGAATGTATTTTACAATACTGTTTTCCTCCATGGCCATTAATGCGGCCATGGGGCAACAGCCATTCCTATTCACACACGCCGAGCTAGGGTACGATGTTGTGGTCTCCGATGTTGACCTATCAAACGACCGGGCCATTGTTGTTGCCTCCATCGGGGATAGTGTCTTTTTGAGTCCATACCGGGGCATGGTATTTAAAACCACCGGATCAGGCGAAGTGGAGATCCAGCGTATGTTGGCATCAACAGCCTACAACTTCATAACGCCTAACGTTTTGCTGCATTCATCCGACGATCGGCTTCACGTGCTGGGCGCATATACATTTGCGGAAAACCTGAACTCCGGCTATTTCCATTATGGCCTGTCAACGGAAGGATCCATATTGGATTCATCGTTTACTGAGATTCCTAGTGCGAAAAAAGTCGCTGTGGAAAATGCCATATTAACAAGCCAGGACCAAATCGCCTTCACAGTATCACTCGCCTTCCAAGCCGATTATTTGGCATATAGCCATGCCCAGATCGTTGAAACGGATTTGAACGGCGGGCATCCCGCCGCATTCACCATAGGCACCTCAAACTCCGGGAATATGCAGATTACCCGGGATCTGGCTGAGTTGGGTGGAAACCTGCTGTTCTCCGTGGAGAAGTGGCCCGGTTCGCCCGCTCTTTATGGCTTTGCTAATGCACAAACCGCGACGGGGCGGTATTGGCTTGGCCAATCGCCACATTTCGACCCGCTCAATCCGACAGATAGCATTCTGAAAGGTGCAATGAGCCTACTGCCGTTGGATGCCCACCGATTTTTTGTCGGCGGCTCATTTTTGATCGGAAGTCCGCGGTACAATTCGGCGGTATATCTGATGGACACAACAGGTGCGGTACTTTCCACCTTTATTCCGCACAGCCCATACCAGCATGACATCTCCGCGACAATGAATTGCATCGCGGCCATCGATGATGTGTCTTTCTATTTTGTTGCCATTGAAAACGTTGGTTTTCTCGGAGGTCACATCCCATTCACGCCTGACCAGCCCAACAGGGTCCATATATATAAGTTGGACACGGGGCTGAATGTGCTTTGCGATCACATCTTGGATGGATTCGCAACCAACGTAGCCTATGTGCCAACACGGATCCGAACTACCCCGGATGGTGGATATGTGCTAATGGGTGGTATGAAGGATATATCCACACCCGGAAATAACCTTGTCGGCTGGGCCCAGCACTTCAGTGCTACCTCCTGCAGCACGGGTATAAGTGCGCTCGCAGCCAGGCACCACGTCACTGTTTTCCCCAACCCCGGCACGGTGGGTTTCGAAGTTTTGCTGAATGGCGGAGGCTTGCCCGGTGGAATGATCACGCTTTTTGATTCCAAGGGCATTACGGTAGGGGAAAGTTTTTTAAACGGCAACACCGGACGTGTTGATTGTAGAACGCTACCGACCGGGCTATACCTGTACCGCATCACGGACCACACAGGCAAACCATATACTTCGGGCAGTTGGTCCAAACAGGAGTGAATAGGGTCAATGACTTTGGGCTGACCTTTGCATGCATGAAGAAGCCAATTTTCCCCGCGGGCGGTGCCAAGCCGTTGGCCCCCTATTCCCCGGCCATTGAGGCGGGCGACCTTGTATTCCTGAGCGGCCAGATCGCCATGGTAGGCGATACCGGCGAGTTGCGCACCGGCACCATTGCCGAGGAAACCGGGCAAGTGATGGAGAACCTGGGGCAGTTGCTGAAGGCTGCCGGCCTGGACTTCGGCCATTTGGTGAAATGCACCATTTTCATGAGCAGCATGGAGCACTACGGCACGGTGAACGAGGTCTATGGCCGCTATTTCAAGGATGCCCCCCCGGCCCGTGAGGCGGTTGCCGTGGCCGGGCTGCCCCGGGGCGTGAACGTGGAGATCAGTGGGATCGCCTACCGCAGTTGATCTACGGCGCGGGCGGTACCGGTGGCACGCGCAGCACCTTGCGGTGGATGAAGTAGAGATAACACCAATTGAGCACCAGCACCAGGCCGATAAAAGCTGAACATGAGCGGCCCGGCGATGAGGATCGGGGCCAGCACACCCACCAGCTGGGCCGTGGTGTAAATGTGAAAGCCATCGCGCCAACCCTGCCACATGCGCAGCGTGCCGATGAAGCGCGCCAGGGTGCGCAATACCAAGGCCGACATCAACGCCACGCCATGTGCTTTCAACAGGCCGGTATAGGCCAACAGCTCGTCCTGTTGGGCAGGCTGCACAAGAGTGGCCCAGCTGCTCTGCATCAGTTGCCGGATCTCCTCTTCGGGCATGTCCCGCATGACCAAGGCCGCCACAATGCCCATGAGGTAGAAAGGAAACACCAATGCTTGGTTGGCGAAACTGGCCACGCATAGCCAGTGCAGGGTTCGGGGCCTGGCCCCGATCATTCTTCCGTTGTGCTCTTCCACGCCGCGAAGCAACGAAAAAGCCCCCGGATGGCGGGGGCTTTTTTGTGGGTATCCTGCCGGGTCAGTGCATGTACTTCAGGTTCACGGCGTACAAAATGATGAAAAGCAAGGTGAAGAAGGCGCCGATGCCCATGGACATCAGGGCCACCATTCCGCCGCCCAGCAGCATCAGGGGCACCACAAGCCCGGCGATGCTGGCAAGCAGGTACAACCAAAAACCGTTCTTGCGCAGGTTCCACATCATCCATACCCCGGCCACACTCAGCAACGAAAGCACAATGCTGGCGATGCCCAATTCCTTGGCGTGGATGGCGGTACGCTCGGCAACTTCCATGGCTGAATCAAGGAAGCGGCCGGCCATGCCCTCGGCCTGCGATCCCATTTGGGCGCGTTGTTCCTCCATGGTCTCCCGGGCTTTCTGCAAGGCCGCCTCCTGGTCAACGGTCAAATTCTGGATCCCGCTGAAAATGCCCCACGCTCCCATAATGAAGCTGATGATGCAAATGACGGTCAATAAAGTAGGTCGCGCGGCTGGGGCAGGTGTGGTGGTGTAGGTGTCTTGCATGGCCTTGGATTTGGAGCGAATGTATGCCGGACGGCCATACGCTGGTCCCACGGGACCGCACTTCTTTGCGCAGTGCCCGGTGGAAAGCGCCCCGATGCGGGGTAGAAAGGATCGCTGCAATGCGGGATACATTTTATGGTGGCACGTTGGCACGGACTACCTTCGCAGCGCCGTGGGCGCCCGTGGCCACACGGCCAAAAACAAAATACGATTCCGCTAACATGAGCTATGACCTGATCGTTCTTGGCAGTGGCCCCGCCGGTTATGTGGCCGCCATACGTGCAAGCCAACTGGGCCTGAAAACCGCGGTTGTGGAAAAAGAAGCCCTCGGCGGCATTTGCCTCAACTGGGGGTGCATACCCACCAAGGCGCTGCTGAAGAGCGCGAATGTTTTCGAGTACATCAACCACGCCAAGGACTATGGCATCACTGTGGGTGCGCCCAAGGTGGATTTCGGGGGTGTGGTGAAACGCAGCCGCGATGTGGCCAAGGGCATGAGCAGCGGCGTGCAATTCCTTATGAAGAAGAACAAGATCGATGTGATCATGGGCACCGGCAAGCTGAAGCCGGGCAAAAAGCTGGAGGTGACCGGTGCCGATGGCAAGCAGCAAACGCTGGAAGCCAAGCACATCATCATCGCCACCGGCGCCCGCAGCCGCGAGCTGCCCGCATTGAAGCAGGACGGCAAGAAAGTGATCGGCTACCGCGAGGCCATGGTGCTGCCCGAGCAGCCCAAGAGCATGGTAGTGGTGGGCAGCGGTGCCATCGGCAGCGAATTCGCCTACTTCTATAACGCGCTGGGCACCAAGGTCACACTGGTCGAGTTCATGCCCAACATTGTGCCGGTGGAGGACGAGGACGTGAGCAAGCAGCTTGAAAAGAGCTTCAAGAAACAGGGCATCGAAGTGATGACTGGCAGCGAGGTGACCAAGGTGGACACCAGCGGGAAAGGCTGCAAGGTGACCGTAAAAACGGCCAAGGGCGATCAGACCATTGAATGCGATATCGTGCTGAGCGCCGTGGGCATCGCCAGCAATATCGAGAACATCGGGCTTGAGGAAGTGGGCATTGTTACCGACCGCAACAAGATCAAGGTCGATGCCTTCTACAACACCAACATTCCCGGCTATTATGCCATCGGGGACATTGTGCCGGGCCAGGCCTTGGCGCACGTGGGCAGCGCAGAAGGCATCATTTGCGTGGAAAAGATCGCCGGCAAGGAACCCCAACCCCTGGATTACAACAACATTCCGGGCTGCACCTATTGCTCTCCCGAAGTGGCCAGTGTGGGCTACACCGAAAAGGCGGCCAAGGAAAAGGGCTACGAGCTGAAGGTGGGCAAATTCCCCTTCACCGCCTCGGGCAAGGCCAGCGCGGCAGGTGCCAAGGACGGGTTCGTGAAACTGATCTTCGATGCCAAGTACGGCGAGCTGCTCGGCGCGCACATGATCGGCATGAACGTGACCGAGATGATCGCCGAATGCGTGGCCATGCGCAAGCTGGAGACCACGGGGCACGAGATCATCAAAACGGTGCACCCCCACCCCACGATGAGCGAGGCCATCATGGAAGCGGCGGCCGCGGCCTACGGCGAGGTGATCCACCTGTAATAGCGGGCCGGTGCCGCAATGGCACCGGCCATAAACCCGGCCATGT
>JBIQMI010000081.1:0-12541 GCA_044463585.1 Cryomorphaceae bacterium | reverse complement strand
GATGAAGCGGCCAAAGGTAACTGGTGCCGTGGGCGCAGGACGTGCGGGGAACCGCGGCCTGCCCGAAAGAGGCCGCCGCGGGGCCGGGCCTAGACGTGCCCCCTCTCCTGCGCTTATAGGCTTACTTTTGGCTGCCCATGGAAAAAAGATCCAACGTGCTGGTAACCGGGGGTGCCGGCTTCATCGGCTCTGCGCTGGTGGTGCATTTGCAACAGGCCGGCCACGAAGTGCATGTCCTGGACAACCTCTCCTTCGGCCTGCGCCAATTGGCCCGCGTGCCCGATGAACAATTCCATGTGGCGGACATCCGCGACCAACAAGCCACGCAGGCCGTGTTCCGGCGCGTTGCACCCGAAGTGGTGCTGCACCTGGCGGCGCTCCATTTCATTCCCTATTGCAACCAGCACCCCGTGGAGGCCTGCGAGGTGAACATGATGGGCACCATGCACGTGCTCGATGCCGCGGCGGCCTGCGGCACGGTGCGCCAGCTGTTCGTCGCCAGCACCGCAGCTGTGTACCCCGTTGCCGACGGGCCCATGGACGAGGAGCACCCTACCGGGCCCATGGACATCTACGGCATCACCAAGCTGATGACCGAAAAACTTGTGCAGGAATTCCACCAGCGCACCGGCATTCCCACCCTCATCGGCCGCTTCTTCAATGCATTCGGCCCCAACGAGACCAACCCGCACCTGATCCCCGAAATACAACGGCAGGTATTGGCCGGCCAACGGGTACTGAAACTCGGCAACCTGGACCCCAAGCGCGATTTCATCCACACCGAGGACATGTGCAGGGCCATGCAGGCCCTGCTTCGAACGGCGGGCACGGGCCACGAAGTGTACAACATCGGCCGTGGGCTGGAGTACAGCGTGCGCGAGATCGTGGAGGCCTTCGAACGGCAATTGGGCGAGCCCTTGGACATTGAGGTGGACCCCGCCCGGGTGCGCAAGGTGGAGCGCATGCACTTGCTGGCCGATGTGGGCAAACTGAAGCGGGTGACCGGCTGGGAGCCGCGCTGGAGCATCGACGACGGCATTGCCACCCTGTTGAAGGAACCGGTGATGGACCGGGCGTAGCGGGCCGCATCGTGGATGTTATGATGCATGTGGCGCTTTGCACCGATGGGGTATTCCCGCAGGCCTTGGGCGGCATGCAACGCCATTCGCGGCTTTTGGCCACGCATTTGGCGGCCAGCGGGCAGGTAAAGCTGAGCGTGGTGCACCCGCACGATGGGGGCATCTTCAACCCGGCCGAGGGGATCGACGAGGTCCCGGTACAACCCATCGACACCGGGCGCTTTTACCTGGGCGAGCTTTGGCGGTACAGCGATCGCGTGGCCCAAGCGCTCCACAGGTTGCAACCGGACGTGGTCCTTTCACAGGGCTTTTCCGTGTGGAAGGGCATGCAGCGCTTCAGCCCGCGGTTGATCGTTCATCCCCATGGCCTTGAGATGTTCCAGGGCCTTACGGCCAAGGAGCGCCTGATGGGTACCCCGTTCCGCATGCTGGTGCGGCATGTGGCGCGCAACAGCCGGGTGGTCATTTCACTGGGGGGGCGGCTCACCCCACTGCTGGAAGAGGTGGTGGCGGAAAGCCCGGCGCGCGTGCAGGTGATCCCCAACGCGGTGGACCTGCCGCCACAGGAGGGGTACGCGCCCGTGAAGGGTCCCTTGCAATTCCTCTTTGTGGGCCGGTTCGCCTTCAACAAGGGCCTCGATGTGCTGCTGGCCGTGGCACGCCAGCTTGCTGCGCAAGGTGTGGAGGATGTCCAATTCCTGCTGGCGGGCGACGGTCCCTTGCTGCATCAATTGCAAAAGGAACTTCCGCCCAATGTGCAGCTATTGGGGCGCGTGGGCGACAACGAATTGTTCGCCCTGTACCGGCAATGCGCTGCCTTGGTGCTGCCCACGCGTTTTGAGGGCATGCCCACGGTGGTGCTGGAGGCCATGGCCCGGTCGCGGCCGGTCTTGGTGAGCGATGTGGGGGCCACCGCCGAATTGGTGGATGCCACCAACGGGTACTTGCTGCCCGCCGGTGATGCCGGTGCACTGTTGCAGGCCGTGCTGGCCTTCCGCGCCCTTTCGCCCATGCAACGCGCCGCCATGGGCGAAAGGTCGCGGGAACGCTGTGCCGCCCGATTCGGCTGGCCCTCGGTAACGGAACAGTTCATCGGGCTGTTCCGCTCGGTGGCGCGATCGGGTTAACCGTTGGCCAGGACCTTGTCATACAGCGCGGAGAGCGCTGCATTGCGGACGCCCAGCGAAAATTTCGCATGCACAATGCGGCGGTTCGCCGCTTCCATGGCGGCACGCCGGGCGGGATCGTCCATCAGGCCGCGGATCGATCCGGCGATCTCCGCTGCCAGCTCGTCGCTGTCCCGGCCCTCCACGGGCACCACATGGGCGCCTTCGCCGTGTACCGCCACCTCGGGCAGGGCGCCCGCATCGGAGCAGATCACGGGCAGCCCGCAACCCATGGCCTCCAGCACGGTGTTGTTGAAGGGATCGGCAAAGGTGGTGCCCACGAAAACGTGCGCGCGCTGCATTTGCTCGATCACGGCATCGTGGGATAGTTGCCGCATCAGCGTAATGCCCGGCGTTTCGGCGATCGTGCGCTCCGCCCAGGCGATCACGCCTGGATCGGGAAAAATGCCCCAGTCCACCTCCACGCGGCTGATGATCACCAACCGCGCATCGCTGCGGCCCAATTGCCGGAATGCCTTCAACAATTCCACCCCGCCCTTGCGGTAAAAACCATTGCCGGCGAACAGGATGGTGAACGGCCCGCCGCCGCTTCGCAAGGCCGGGTGGGTTTCCACGGCGCGGTAAACAACCGACATCTTCGCGGGGTCCACCCCGGCCAATGCCAATTGCTGCCGGTTCATCTGCATGGCCCACCTGCTGGTGAACAGGATGTGGCGGCAATGCCGGGAGGCCAGCCGGCGCAGTGCCCACCGGTAGCGCTTGCTTTCCTGGGTCAGCAATTGGAAGCGCGGCATGTAGCTCTCCACCTCCACCACCCAGGGCCGCGCATTGGCCACCACACCATTGTAGGTGTGGAACAGGTCAATGCCCCTGCCTGGCAGAAAAAGCTTTGTGTTGGCCAGGAACTCGGAGCGCACCCCCATCACATGCCACGGAATGTCCAACGCCCTGCGGTAGGTGTATCCCTCGGGCGGGTGGTTGAAGCAGTATTCCTGCCAATACCGTGTTTTGTGGCTGATCCCAACGGTGCGCATGCCCGTGCCTGCCTATTTGCGTACCTCGGCGGCCAAGGTTGTCTGTTCGTACCAGCGTGCAAATTGCCGCAGGCCATCGGCCAGGGTGGTGGTCGGGCGGAAGCCCAGTGCAGCGCGGGCCTTGTTGATGTTGGCGTAGGTGCGCCGCATATCGCCGGGCTGCTCGGGTAGCACCTCCAGCCCGGCCTTACGGCCCGCCTGGGCCTCAATGGCGGCGATCAACGCCCGCAGCTCCACCGGCTCGCTGTGTCCAAGGTTGTACACCGGACAACACTCATCCGCCTTCCGCTGTTCCACGGCCAGGTCCATGGCCGCACGAACGCCGGCGATGATGTCGGCCACATAGGTGTAATCGCGGCTGGTGGTGCCGTCGCCATATCGGGATATGGGCGAGCCTTTTGAAATGTGGTCGAAGAACTTATGGATCGCCAGGTCCGGCCGTTGCCTGGGGCCGTACACCGTGAAAAAACGCAGCACGGTGGACGGCAGGCCCATGATGTGGTCGAAATTCCGCGTGAACTCCTCGGCGATCAATTTGGTGGCCCCGTAGGGGCTGATCGGGTCTGCTTTTTGGTGCTCGCTCCAGGGCAGTTCCGGATTGTTGCCGTACACGCTGCTGCTGCTGGCCAACATGAAATGCGGGCACCGGTTTTCCTTGGCCTTCACCAGCACGCGCAGGGTGCCGGTCACGTTCACCTGGTGGTACCCGCCGGGATCGGCCATGCTGGGCCGCACCCCCACCAGGCCGGCCAAATGCACCACGATCGCCGGCCCGCCCGCGGCCGCAAAGGCCCGGTCCAAGGCCAGGTCATCCAGGATGTCGCCCTCCACCAACCGGAAACGGGGATCATCGCGGTGCGGGGCCAGGTTCGCCTCCTTGATGTGGCGCGGATAGTTCGGGTGGAAATTGTCCAGCACCACCACGTGCCATCCTCCTTCGGCAAGGAGGCGGTCCACCAAGTGGCTACCGATGAAACCGGCGCCGCCGGTGATGATGGCCTTTCGCTGCATGGGTAGGAATCGGGTGGCAAGCTAAGGGAAAGGCCATATACCACCGGCCGGTTAGCTTCGCCACCTGCATGCAACCGGGTGAACACATTCTGCTGTTGTGCCATTCTTTTCCGCCTGTACCGGGCATTGGCGGAAGGCGTTGGGCGAAATTCGCGAAGGAGCTGGCCAAGCGCGGATATGTGGTACATGTGATCGGCCAAAGGAAGCGGATAGGTTCCGTGGATTCTGCATGGAGCGGGGATGTGCAACACCCCAATATCAGGCATCACGCTTTCCGCTCCCGATACCCTGCCATCCTGGAAAAAAGCCCGCTGATCTCGTTTTGGGACAAGCTTCGGTACAAAGCTTGGCTCGCCATTATTCCTTGGCTCACCAAAGAAAACATTTTCGACCGTGCTTGTTTGAACAAAAAGCGCATCATGCAAATTGCGGATGGCCTGATCAAGCAAAACGGCATCCGCCATATCGTGGCCACTGGTGCGCCGTTCAGCCTCATGGTTTACGGGGTGGAGTTGAAAAAACGCCATTCAGGCATTCAACTCACCACCGATTTCCGCGATCCTTGGACCTGGGGGCCGTATTACGGGCGCTCCACGGCCACTTCCGCCCAACTATTGAGCGAGGACCGGAAGGAGTTTGACGTGATACGGAACAGTGATCATGTAACCTCACCGTATGCCGAGATCTTGACAACGTTGCAGCAAAAGCATGATCCAACCGGCAAACAGTTCGTGTTGCTGCCGCATGCCCTGGATCCGGAGGACCTTCCGACGGCCCCCCCCTTGGAGCGGTCGGGGATCTTCAGGATGATATACGCGGGCAGTTTGTACCGGGAAAGCGAGGGCAGTGCCTACTTTGATGCCTTGGTCGCAACGTTCGCTGCAATGCGCGATCATCGACCGGAACTAGCCGGGAAATACCTGATCGATATGTACATCACAGGATCCGAGACAACGAAATACCGCGATCAGGTCAACGATGCTGGCTTGAACGACGTGATCGCCATTCATGAGCCGCTGCCGAATCGCCGTGTCCTGGAACTGATCGCCCAAAGCAACCTTGTGGTCGCCTTTCTTCCGCAGAGCAAAAAAGACCTGCTCACCACGAAGTTCCACGAGTTGTTCTGTTTGGGCGTACCGGTACTTCACGTAGGTGAGCCGGGCGTGGTGAGCCGTACCCTGGCCAAGCGGCGGCTCGGCGATTCGATCCGCGTGGAGGAGCTGATCACCGAATTGCCGAAATTCATCACCGGCGAACGGCAGATCGAACTGGACCCCTCCCCTGATCTGAGCGACGTGCTGTTGGGCCCTGTGACGGACCGGTTGATCCGGGAAGTATTGGTGTGACGGCCTGATGTGATGGCAACCGGGGAACATTACCTGCTACTGTGCGAAGGCTTCCCGCCGGTACGCGGCATCGGTGGCCGGCGTTGGGCCAAATTCGCTAAGGAACTGGGGCGGCGGGGGCATACGGTGCATGTGATCCGCCGGAAATGGCCGGCCGGCCGGGAACAGTCCTTATGGAAGGCCGATGCTGAAGCGCCCGGGATCGTGCACCACCCCATCGCCCTGCACTATCCGGAGGTGCTCACGCGGCGCCCGCTCAACGGGCCGCTGGAAAAACTGCAATACCACTTTTGGCTGCGGCTGCTGCCCTTGCTGGTGAAGGGGAATTATTACGATGCATCGGTCTTCTCGCGCAAACGGACCTTGGCCATGGCAGCGCGATTGATCCGCGGGCACGGCATCAGGCACGTGATCGCCACCGGGGCGCCCTTCCGGCAATTGGCTTTCGCGGCGGAACTGAAGCAACGCTACCCGCAACTTAACGTGGTGGCCGACCTGCGCGATGAATGGACATGGGCGGGGCACTATGGCCTGGCCTCGTTGGCCGCGAGGCGGGCGGCGCATGAGCAACGGTTGGAGGAACACGTGGTGAAAACAGTTGACCATGTCATATCGCCCCACGCCCGGGTGATCGGGCACCTCAGCGGGAAATACGGTGGCGCCGCCAGTCGTTTCCATGTGCTGCCCAATGCGGTGGACCCCGATGATTTCGATCGATCGGCGCCGCCGCCGGCCGACGGCGAATTCCGCATGATCTATGCCGGCAGCCTATACGGGGCGGAGCAGGCTGAAGCTTACTTCGGGCAGGTGCTCACGGCCTTGGAGGCCCTGCGGGCAAAGGATGCGGCGCGGTCCGCCAATTGCCGCTTGGACCTTTACATCACCGGCCATTCCACAGCGGCCTTGGCCGCCATGGTGGCCGCGCGCGGGCTGGATGACGTGGTGCATTTCCATGGGCCTGTGCCCCCGCGCGAACTGTCCCGGCGCATCGCCGGCTCCGACCTGGTGCTCATTTTCATCCCTGCGGAGAACAAGGACATCCTCGGTACCAAGTTCCACGAGATCTTCTTCCTGGGGCGACCGATCCTCCATGTGGGCGAGCCGGGCCAAGTGAGCAGGACGCTGCAGGAGCGCGGGCTGGGCGCCTCGGTGCGTTTGGAAGCGCTGGTGGATGAATTGCCCCGCTTCATCACCGGCGAGCGAACGATCATTCCGCCCGCAACCACGGACCACAGCGCATACCTGCTGGCCAACGTCACGGACCGGTTGCTCGGCGAGGTCCTGGCCTAGCCCTTCCCCTGCGCCAAAACCTCCAACACCTTCCGGTATGCTTCATCGTGTGCCGGCTTGGTGTAGTGGGCCAGGGCGTGCTCGTGCAGGCGACGGCGCTCTTCGGCCGTCGGCCGTTCCAACGGCGGCAGGGCCTCACCTTCCCGGTGCACGAAGCCCAATTGGTGCGCTTGCACCGCCCGGGAGAAATCACCGATCCGTGCGCTGATGACCACGGGCAACCCGCACGCTATGTATTCCGCGAATTTGGTCGGCGAGGACACGCGGTTGGTCACGCTGTCCTCACGCACCAACAGCGCATGGTCGCAGGCGGCCAACAGTTCCGGCACGCGCGAGGGATCCACCCAGGCGCGCACGGCGCGCCCCAACCAATTGGCCGCCAGGGCATCAATGGCCGGATTGGGCGGACACAGGAAGAGCACCTTTACATGGGGCTGCGCCAGCAACAGCGGCGAAAGCAGCCGCTCCAGCAGTTCAAAGGATTGCCAACCGGCCGCTGAGCCGGCATACACCAGCACCACGTCCGTTTCCGCAAAGCCCAGCTCGGCCCGCATGCCTGCCCCATCCGCCAAGGGGCCCAAGTGTGCGCGGCCCAAGGTGCACGGCACCACCACCTGTGCCTGGCCCGCATAGCCGAACCGTTCTTGCCAATAGTGCACCAAGGCATGGCTTACGGCCAACCGGATATCGCTGCCCAGCACCGCCTCTCCTTCCACGCCGGCCATCTGCGCGATCAGCCCGTCGTTGTCCACTACGCGGTATTCCTCCCATTCCGCGGCATAGGCGCCCCGCGCATCAAAGCACACGCGGCCCACCAAGCCCTTCTCTTTGGCCCGCAGGGCCATCCAAGTGGCCAACGCACCGCGCGCCATGATGCCCTTCGGCCGTAGTACCCTGCAGGCGGTACGCACGGTTACCGTGTTGCGATGCCAGCGGCCAACCCCCGGCACCATGGGCAGCACCAAGGCATCGGGCCATTCGCGGCGGATCTTCTTGCGGGTGCCGATGAAGCCGCGGCCGCTCACCAGCGCCAGCAAGCGTACGCGGGGCCCGCCCAGCCCGTTCAAATGGGCAACCGTGTCGGTCACCTGGCTCCAATACACGCCGCTGGGCTGGTCGTTATGGGTGAGGTAGAGGATCACGAGCGGGCAATCACATCAAGTACGCGTTCCGTGGCGTGGCCGTCCCAAAGCGGGGGCACTTGGCCGCGGCCCGCACGGCCTTCTTCTATATCGCTGATCGCGGCCTGCAGCGCGGGCAGGTCAAAGTCGATCAACCGGTTGGAGCCCATGGTCACCGTAATGGGCCGCTCGGTATTGGGGCGCAGGGTCAGGCAGGGCACTTGGCGGTAGGTGGTCTCCTCCTGTATGCCACCGCTGTCGGTGATCACGAAGGCGCAGGTGGCGATCAGCTTCTGGAAGTTGAAGTAGTCCATGGGCCCTGTGATGCGCAGCTTGGGCAGGGCCTGCAGGCGCGGCATCAGGCCGTGGGCCTCCAGCTTGGCCTTGGTGCGCGGGTGCACGGGGAATACCACGGGCCGCTCCGCGGCCACATGGCCGATCAGCTGCACCAGCTTTTCCAATTCCGGGGCCACGTCCACCGTGGCGGGCCGGTGAATGGTCATCAGTACATGCCCGCCCTCCCCCAGCCCCAGCTCCTGCAGTATGGTGGCCGCCTGCACTTGGGCGTCATAGGCCACAAGCGTGTCGATCATGGTGTTGCCGGTGAAGTGCACCTGGTGGTCCGGCCGTCCTTCGGCCCTCAGGTGGTCCAGCCCGCTTTGCTCGGTAACGAAGAAAAGGTCGGTGATGCGGTCGGTGAGGATGCGGTTGATCTCCTCGGGCATGCCCATGTCGCCGCTGCGCAGCCCGCTTTCCAGATGGGCCAATGGAATGCCCATCTTGTTGGCGGTGATGGCCCCGGCCAAGGTGCTGTTCACATCACCGGGCACGATCATCAGGTCGGGCCGCCATGCCTTGGCCGCGGCCTCCAGGGCGATCATGATGTGGCCCATCTGCGCCGCTGGCGTGGTGTGCGGCGTTTCCAGGAACCGGTCAGGCCGCAGGCCGAACTGGTCGAAGAACACCGTGCTCATCCGCTCATCGTAGTGCTGCCCGGTGTGCACCAAGTGCACCTCCATGCCGCGTTCGGCGGCCAACGGCTTGAACCGGGTGACCTTGATGAAATTCGGGCGCGTGCCCACCACCACCATCAACTTCTTCATGCAGCGAACCCTTCCGGGCCGCGCGAATGTAGCGGTAGCCGACCGGTCACGCCCCAGGCCAGCGATCCGGTGGGCACATGGGCGACCGGGGGCGAGGGTCCAATTGCGTTGGAACTCACTCCATGGCGCTCTCCCGCGGGAACCACGCCGCCACCAGCACGAACACCAGCGGTACCGGGTATTGCAGCATGTGCGAAACCTGTATGGCCACCATGTCCAGCCCGGGCACCCATGGGGCTAGCAGATGCAACACCAACGCAAGCAGGGCGAAGGCGGCAAAGCCGGCCAGGATCCAGCGCGCATGCCGCCAGGTGCCCAGCAGCACCCGCGCCAGCAGTACGCAAAGGGCGGCCATCACGGCCATGCTCAACAGGGCCAAGCTCCATTTCAACAGCACCACCGCACGCAGGTCCCAACCCCGCAGCCAGCCCTGCACCATGCTGTGCGCGTAGGAAAACGGCGTGTGCCGCGCCAAATGGTCGATCTGGTAATTGAGGTTGATGAAGGTGAACTCACGCCAAGATCCATACAGGATCCCCGCCAGCAGCACCAGGCCGGTTTCCGTCCGGCGGCCCCAGCGGATGCCCTTGCCCTTCATGCCACGGGCTTGTGTGGCCGGCGCGAGGCGAACCGCTTCACCCACAGGTACCACAGGAAAAAGACCCAGCCGTACACGATCACATAGAAGGTGTAGTCGTGGTTGAAGTTGAGCCATTCGTAGTTGATGCTCACCACAATGCAAAGCGCCGCCACGCGCAAGGCATTCACCAAATGGATGCTGATGATGCCCAGGGCACCGAACCACAGCTTGTGCCGCCACGGCCCGCCGTAGGCGATCAGAAAGATCAGGAACACCGCGAACAAGCCCACGCCGTTGCACGGGTCGCCGATCCAAAGCAGGTGGCCCCCCTCCACCCCGATGGTGCGGATGTTGTCCGCATTCACCGGCTCGGGGATCAGCTCGTAGCCCAGCAGGGTAAGGATCGCACCGGCCCAGGTGATCAGCCAGCCGATCACCGCATGGTCCAGGCCGCCCCATGGGTGGAGCACTAAGGCGTACAGCAGGTACCAGGCCGCGTACAGCAGCGCCGCGGTAAGCAGGAAACGGAAGAGGGGATCACGCCCCGCCTTGATGGACGGTGCGCCGACGGGCATCAGATCTCGGACTTGCGCGCCTTGCGCGCGTCAAGGGCCTTCTTGCCCCCAAGCAGGGCACCGGCACCGATCAACAGCGACAATCCGCCATCGATGGGAATACACGGCGGCGGCCAGCAAGGTGGCCCGCCACCCGGGCCCGGCTGCGCCAGCAGGGCGCCCACAAAGGGCCCCGCCACGAAGGCGAGCAGTAGAAAAAGGCGGATTGATCTGCTCATGAATACAATGATCTGAAAAACGGAACGAGGCCAAATGTAGAACGATCCACCGAATGCACGGTTGCCCGATCAACGGCCAATGTACATCCGCACCCGGTATATGGTTCGCGCCTGCAGCATCCGCGGAACAATTACCCCCCCCGATCTTTATTGCCGCTCCTTGCCACCTGCTTTTGCCAGCCGCTTCAAATTGCGCTGCATGCGCCGGAACTGCCGCAGTGAGGGCGTGGTGTAGGAATGGCCGGGGCCTTGTGGACGGGCGTTCGCCAGCGCCGCCGGATAATCGGCCAATAAACGGCACAGGCCCCGGGCACTCGCTTCCATCAAGGTGGGCAACGTGGCATTCACCGTTTCACGCAGGCTATCGCCGAAGGTGATCGGCACCTGTTCCTGCAGCAGGATCATGCCCGTATCGATGTGCTGATCGATCTGGTGGATGGTATAACCCGTAACGGGCGACATGTTGTAGATCTGCCAAATGATGCTTTGGGCATTGCGGTAACCGGGCAAGAGCTCATGGTGGATGTTCACCATGCCCAAGCTGGGGGTGGTGAAAACGCGCTTGCCGATGTAGCCATTGCCCAGGCTGATGCCCAAGACCGCCCCGCTTTCACGCAACGATCGGGCGGTTTCCGCACTGTTCATGGCGGCCGTTTCCACGAACGGGATCCCGTGTTCCAGGCAAACCTCCTCAATGTCCCGCAGGCCCAAGCGCGGCACGAGGTCCTGATCGTACCAGGCCCGCATGCGCACCCCGTTCAACGCACCGCCGAGGCCTATGCGCAGGGTCTTGAGCACCTTTCGCCACAGGTGCCGCCACCGCTTGCGCGGCCGGTTGCCCGCCACGATCACCAAGGCCACGGTGCAATGCGATGCGCGCACCAAGTGTTCCAAATGGTGCGAGGCAGTGCCCCGGCGGGCACTGGTGAGCACCGCCACCTTCATCAGGCGCGGGCATAAGGGAACAAATTGCCCGCCGGCGAAGCCGTACGCGAATTGTTCACCATAAAATACATGATGTGCGCCAGCTTCCAGCCCAATAGAATGTGATCGCGGCGGATGCACAGGTCCTCGGCGGCAAGCGCCGCGCCATGCGGCACATGGCAACCCCGCTCGGCCGAGGCGCAGGAAACATGACCCGATGCGAAGACGGTGCGCCGGGCCTGTTCGTTGAAATTCACAAAACGGCCGTAGGGGAAGGCGAAATGGCCCGCTTCACCGCAACGCGCCGCCAAGGTCTCCCGCACCTCGCGGCAATCCTCGGCAAAGGCCCCCGCGGCCATCCGGCCCACATCGCTGTGCAGCATCGTATGGCCACCGATCTCGTGGCCGTCGCGTTGCAACGCATGGATATCGTCCCAATCCAAGAAGGCCACCGGGGGGAAATGAAGCCTTTCCGCACAAAACGCCTTGATCCGCCCGAAGGAGGTTTCCCCCACCATGCCGGGATTCACAAAGAAACAGGCCGTGGCCCCGTAGCGCTTCAACACGGCACCGGCCCGCAGGTTGTTCTTGAAGCCGTCGTCGGAGCTGAAACACAGATAGGGCTTGTCGATCTTGTTTTCCAAGATCCGTTGCACTCCTTCTGAATAGGGAATGAAGGTGAAATGTGCGGCCAAATGGCCCATCAGCCGCTCAAGCTGTGCCTCTTCGTCCCGTAGCACATGGTGGATATAAAGGAATTGCACCCGCGGCCGCGCCAGCGCTTCTTCCACCCCCCTGACCCGGTTGCCAAAGGCCAGGCCGTCCAGCGCCAGCGAACGGACCCGCGCCCGCGCGCCCTGCCTGTGGTAGCGCTCCAGCTCAACGAGCGAATCGATCAATTGCCCCTCCATTCAGCCATTCGCTAAACCCTTGGCATCCCACAGGGGCGGCGAATGTAATTCCGAAGCTGTTCGCAACTAACACCGGGACCAATCGCATTACGCAACCGCGGACCAGCAAACATGCTGCGACCCGCTACGGGGTCGGTGGTGCACCACATGGAACGTGCTAACCGCTGCGACCCGCTACGGGGTCGGTGGCGCACCGCGTGGCACGTGCTAACCGCTGCGACC
>JBIQMI010000080.1:0-12554 GCA_044463585.1 Cryomorphaceae bacterium | reverse complement strand
GCAGATCGGCGCCACCGTTGTGCCGGCAGATGCCACCAAGGATGAGGACCTGGAGAATCTTTTTGCCAAGGCCAGCGAGGACCTGGGCGGGCAGGTGGATTTCGTGCTGCACAGCATTGGTATGAGCCCCAACGTGCGCAAAGGCCGCACTTACAACGACCTCAACTACGACTGGTACAGGCAAACACTGGACATCAGCGCCATGAGCTTCCACCGCATGATCCAAGCAGCGGTGAAAAAAGATGCCCTGGCCGATGGCGGCTCCATCGTGGCATTGAGCTACATAGCGGCACAGCGCGTATTCCCCGGCTATGGCGACATGGCCGATGCCAAGGCCCTGCTCGAAAGCATCGGCCGCTCTTGGGGATACCACCTCGGCATACAGAAAAAGATCCGCGTGAACACCGTGAGCCAAAGCCCCAGCATGACCACGGCCGGAAGCGGCATCAAAGGCTTCACCGGGCTGTTCGACATGGCGCAGGCCATGAGCCCATTGGGGAATGCACCCACCGAGGATTGTGCAGCCTATGTCATTTCGCTCTTCAGCGACCTCACCCGCTACGTTACCATGCAGAACCTCTACCACGATGGCGGTTTCAGCAGCACCGGTGCCACGCCCATGGTAGTGGAGAAGTTCGGCGGCGAGGAATAAGCCTGAAGGCCGGGCGTTCCGCTGCCGGGGCCATTATATTTATCGCCGCCGATCAGTCGGCAAGGCGATGGAAATGGCCAAGATCTCTGCTTTCGTGCTCGCTTCGGAGTTGGCCCTTTTGGCCCTGCCCGCCTGTGGCCAGGACGGCAAGGCATTCGTGAAGGAGGCCGAGAAATTACGGGCCTCGGGCCAATTGGAGGCTGCTTTGGAGCAATACGGATTCGCCATCCGTGTGAATCCGCAATACGCCAAGGCGTTGCAGGGGCGGGCTTCGCTGTACCTTGAAATGGGCCGGATGAAGGAACGGCTCGCCGATGCCGAGCAACTCGTGGCCCTCAACCCGCGCGACGCCAATAACCTCACCAGTGCGGCCGAGGCCGGCATCGATGCGGCACAACCGGCCAAGGCCCGCAGTTTCGCCGAGCAGGCGTTGGCCATCTCGCCGCGCAACATGGCGGCATTGCAGACCAAGGTGCGGGCCTGCTTGGCGATGAAGGATGTGGATTGTGCCGTTGCAACCTCCGATGCAGCGCTTTCATTGAAAGCCACCACTGATACATATTACCTCCATGCCCTCAGCTGCATGGCATCAGGCGATTTCGCCACGGCGGAAACCGACCTCGACAAGGTGCTGGAATGGAACCCGTTGTACGAGGCCGCCTATGTGGCATCGGGTGAGGCCCAATTGCAGCTGTACAAAGGCTACAGGGGAGTGTCCATGCAGATCCGCGCCTTGGAAAAAGCCATAGCCCGGACCACCAAAGGGCTGGAGTTGAACCCGGGCAGCACCGAATTGTTGATCGTGCGCAGCAAGGCCCATGCACTGCAAAAGGAATACTCCAAGGCGATCGACGATGTGAGCAAATGCATAGCGCTTGGGCGCGAGGACAGCATCGTGTACTACCAGCGCGCCTTGTACTACCACGGCTTCGGCCAGGAGCAAAATGCCGTGAACGACCTGAACAAGCTGCTTTTGCAATACCCGGACCATGTGCCGTACCTGCTGCTGCGCGCCGAATGCCGGGAGGCCAACCTGGACCTGGACGGGGCCGCGAAGGACCTTGGGCAGGCCGAGAAATTGATGAAGGAGCATCCCGCGGAATGGTCCGCCGCAGACCTGAAGGCCATTACCGTGAGCAAGGAACGCGTACAGCAATTGGTGTTCGAAATGAACCGCGAGGCCGATCCGCCCGTGATCACCGTTGTGGAGCCCCTGCGCAAGAATGACGTGGTGCAGGTGAGCAGTGCCCTGGCGCGCGTGAAAGTGGCGGGCCACGTTCGGGACAAGAGCCTGCTCAAAGCGATCCTGGTCCAGGGCGTCAATGCCGATTTCGACAGCACCGAACTTTCACCGGAGTTCCGCGCCACGGTGCCTTTGGCCGCCCACGCCAAACAGATCGAGGTAATGGCCGAGGATGTGTACGGCAACCGCTCAACGGTCGAATTCAAGATCGAGCGCACCGAAGGTGATCCGCCCTCGTTGCTCGTCACTAGTCCCACCATGTCCAGCGGTCATGAAACCACGTTGCCGGCCGGCAAGGACCAGATCTTCGTGGAAGGCAGGGCGAGCGATCCCAGCGGCATACGCTCGGTAATGGTGGATGGGAAATTCGCCAGTTTCATCCCCGATACCGTGGCCACGGATTTCAGCATCAGGCTGGACCTTGCCGGCAAGGACCGGTTCACCGTGCGCGCCGAGGACCGCTACGGCAACGTGGCCGAACAGGAGTACACCATTAAACGGGCGGCCCCGGTGGTGGCACAGGAAAAGCCTGCCCCCGAGAAGGCGGCATCACCCATGGGCAACGCCTGGATCATCTACATCGAGAACAGCAACTACCGCAACATGCCGGCGCTGAACAGCCTGGGCATGGACAAGATGCGCAAGGCCTTCGCCAAGTACCAGGCACAGCGCACCGTGATCAAGAAAAACCTGAGCAAGGGCGAACTCGAACGCTTTTTCAACATCGAATTGCGCGACATGGTGCGCACCGGGCAGGTGAACACCCTGTTGGTGTGGTACGAGGGGCACGGGCGTAACCAAGGCGGGAAGGCCTACTGGATAGCGGTGGACGGGAAGGCCGATGATATCTATAGCTTCTACAATTACGGGCCGCTGAAAGGGCTGATGGAGAATTACAGCGAAAGCGTGAAAACCACCTTGGTGGTTAGCAATGCTGCTGGAAATGACCCCAGTTTCTACGAATTGACCCGGTGAGCGGCCAGCGCATTAAATTGCGGGGCGATGAAGCTTCCGCACAAATTGGTGATCGCCCTGGCGGCATTGGCCTTGGTCCCCTTAAATGTCCTCGGCCAACGCTACTTCTTCGAGAATGTGGCGGTACGTGACGGATTGCCCGCATCGAAGGTTTATGCCCTATTGCAGGACAGCACGGGCCTGATCTGGACCGGCACCGAGGCCGGCCTGGCCAGCTACGACGGTATTGCCGTGCGCATGGTGACCGCCAGCATGGGTGCGGCACCCAACGGGGTACGCTCACTGTTCCTTGATCGCGACCAACGCATGTGGGCCGGCCACTTGGGCGGGGGCATCACCCTGAAGGATGGCGACAGCTTCCACCCGCTTTCATGGAAAGAAGAGCCCATTACGCAGGATATTACGGCCATAGGCCAGGACCGTAACGGGGCCATTTGGGTATGCACGTTCGGGCAAGGAGCATTCCGCATCGGCGACCCCAAGAAGATCGATCAAAGGCCGGAACACTACGATGGCTCCAACGGATTGGACACACGCGTGGTGGGACTTACCCGGCTGCACGATGGGCAACTGCTTTTCCTGCTGGCCACGGGCGGCATAAAGACCTGGGACGAAAAAGCAAAACGCTTCGACTCCTTCCGTCCGGAAGGATTGCCCATGCTCATGGGCATCACCACCGTATTCGAAGACAGCCGGCAAAACCTATGGATCGGCACGCAAAGCAGCGGCGCCGTGCAGCTGGACCCGAAAACAGGCAAAGCCATGGTGTATGACATTGCCACCGCAATGCCCAGCAATTTCGTGATGTGCTTTGCCGAGGACAGGCAAGGCCGCATATGGGTGGGCTCATGGGATAACGGTTTGGCGCGCATCGAAAAGAATGGCATCCGCAGGTTCAACACGGGCAATGGCGCCCATAGCCTGCGCATACGCTGCCTGATCCCCGACCGGGAGGGGAACCTGATCATCGGCACGCATGACGCGGGCATTGACGTTTACAAAGGCAGCCGTTTCCGCTCATTCACCGAGGAGGACCACTTGGTGGACCGCCAAGTATGGGCGGTGACCGAGCTGTCCGACGGGAGCATTTGGTTCGGCACCAATGGCGGCATCACCATTCTCAACACCAAGCCCGATGGCTCAGCCTCCGTGCGCCACCTTACCATGCAAGGCGGCCAGCTCACAAGCAACCACGTCCGCGCATTCACGGTGGACCGGCGCGGCCATGTGTGGATCGGTACGGAGGACGGTGGGCTGTTCGATTTTGACCCGGCCACGTTCAGGCCCAGCAACAACTTGGAGGTGGCCGGCCTGATCCCGGAAAACAAAGTGACCGCATTGGCCAATGGCACGGCCGGTGAACTGTGGATCGGCACCATCAATGGCCTGGTGCGCCTGGTGCACGGCGCGGTGCCCACGGTGCTGCATGTGGCCGATGGCCTGGCCGGTGAGCACATCGCGGCCCTCTATCTCGATTCCAAGGGAATACTTTGGGTGGGCAGTTCCAGCGGTGGCGTTAGCCGCATGGAGAACGGGAAACTGCAGCGCTTGGACCTGGGGGTGCCGTTCAGCCCCACCTGTTTTGCCGAGGATGGTGCCGGGCGGATCTGGGTAGGCACGGAAGGGAAGGGCGTGCTGGTGCTGCAGAACGGGCAACAGGAACGCGCATATACAGTGGCCGATGGGCTGATCAGCAACTCCATACGTTCCCTGGCCGTGGACGGTGCGAAGCACGTTTGGGTGGGCACAAGCCGGGGGCTGAACGAATTCCAGCCTGATGAGGACCGTTTCATCCGCTACTCGGCGCGCAGCGGTTTCACGGGCATAGAGGCCAAGCCCAACAGCGCCATATTGGCCAGCACCGGCGACCTGTGGTTCGGTACGTCGAACGGTGCCGTTGCCGTGGCACCGCCCAAGGAACACGCGGCCAGTGTGGCGCCCACCGTGGCCATCCGCGGGCTGAAGGTGAACTTGGAGCCCCGTCCCCGGCAGGCCGGCATGCAATTCAACCACACCGAAAGCAACCTAAGGATCGAGTACGGCAGCGTGAGCCTGAGCGACCCCGAAGCGGTGCGGTACCAATACCAATTGGTGGGTCTGGACAATATCTGGCAACCGCTGACCGAGGAAACGGACGTGCACTATCCGTCGTTGCCTGCAGGCCATTACACCTTCAAGGTGAAAGCGGTGGGCCGCACCGGGCTTTTCAGCGCGCAACCGGCGGAATTCCGCTTCACGGTCCTGCCGCCCTGGTACAACAGCTGGTGGTTCTACACGCTGGTGGCCATAGCGGTGATCAGCGGAACGATCGTTTATGTGAAGGTGCGCGAACGCCAGCTGAAAATGAGGAACATGGTGCTGGAGCGGAAGGTGGAGGAGCGCACCGCGGAAGTACGCGCCAAAAGCAACGAGATCGCCGGGCAGAAGGTGCAGATCGAGGAACTGCTCCTGAACATTTTGCCCAAGGCCGTGAGCGATGAACTCAGGGACAAGGGGAAAGCCACGGCCCGGCGCTTTGACGAGGTGACCGTCATGTTCACCGATATGAAGGGCTTCACCACCATTGCGGAAAAGATGACCCCTGAGGAACTGGTGGACGAATTGCACGAGTGCTTCGTACGGTTCGACCGGATCACCGCCTCCTATGGCATCGAGAAAATAAAGACCATCGGCGACAGCTACATGAGCGCATGCGGCCTGCCGGTAGGCGTGGAATGCCATGCCTTGCGCGCCGTGATGGCGGCCATGGACATACGTGAGGAGATGAACCGCTGGCACGCGGAACGCGAAGGCCAGGACAAGGCCAAATGGGTGTTGCGGATCGGCCTGCACTCGGGTCCTGTGGTGGCGGGTGTGGTGGGCAAGCGCAAATTCGCCTACGACATTTGGGGCGATACCGTGAACACCGCCAGCCGCATGGAGAGCAGCGGCTCACCCGGTGAGGTGAACATCAGCGGCACGACCTACGGGCTGGTGAAGGATTTCTTTGATTGCGAGCACCGCGGCCAAGTGGAGGCCAAGAACAAGGGCAAGATCGACATGTACTTCGTGCGCCGGTTGAAGGCCAATTACGCCAAGGATGCCAGCGGCCTGGCACCGAATGAGGATTTCATGGCCCAAATCGGGCTAGGTGAGCTGGAACCGGCCTAGGTCGGAAGCGGCCAGACGAAAAAAGCCCGTTCCATGCCGGCATGGAGGGGGCTTTTTTTGCGATGGCGGATCAGCGCTTCACCACACGGCGCGTGATCGTGCGATCGGCGCTGTGCACCCTGAGCATGTAAACGCCCTTGTCGTAATTGCCCAAGTCAAGCGGTATGCGCAAGGAGCCTACGGCCTTCGTGCGCTCATCCTTCCAAATGACCTGACCGGCCGCATTCACTAATTCCAAGCGGAGGTCCTGCGCGTTGTTGCCCAATTCCATGGTCACCACAGTGGCCTTGTCCGTTGGGTTGGGCACCACGGTCAACCCCGCACCGGCAAATTCCCCGGCCACAACTCCCGTGCTGATGTCACCATAAATATCGCCGGTGCGGTCCTGGCCGCCCAGTGCCAGGTAGTAATCGGCATTGTTCAACCCGGTCCAGCTGTTGTTCACCAGGCTGAATTCAGCGGTGCCCGTTACCGGCAGGGTAAGTATGGTATACTCCTGGCCGGCTGTCCATTGGGTGGAAAGCCACTCCAACGGCGTCATGCCGAAACCAACGAAGATCTGGTAGCGGTCACCGCCCGATTCCTGCTCACCGCCGCTACGGGTCACGGGCAGGTAGGTGCCCACTGTCTGGTCCTGCATGATCTCACCCAGGTGTGCCTCGGACGATGCATCCCATTTGATGGTGAAGACCAAGCTGCTGACCATGCCCTCAAAATTGGATTGCGGCTTCAGTTTCACCTCGAGTTGCCCTTGGCTGTTGGGCACCATCGTAATGTCCACCTGTGTTGCCTTCGCCACCCCGAGGCTAGCGATGCCCATGGTGGCCGCGGTTGCGGCACGTAGGAAAAATGCTTTGATCATTTGCCGTGTATGAATGCCAAAATTAGCAGCTATGGCCGGTTTTGGCAACGCTTGGAACGCAATTCACCACCCTTGGGTTATTCATTGGGAGGCAGGGGATGACCGAGGGCGGTCCGCAATTCCGCGATCATCATGGCCGTGGCCCCCCATACGGTTTCACCCTGTATCTGCCAACAGCCTGCCCGTAGCGGTGTGCCATCGGGGCCCATGTTGAAGATCTGGTGGCGCAAATTGTGATCAAGCAGGAATTCCGACCAGGGCACATGGAGCAGGGCCGCCACTTCCCGGGGATCCGGCTTCAATGCGCCCAGCGCCGGTGCCCAGGCCACAATGGGGGTCACCAACGACCGGCTTGGCGGAATGGGGATCTGCGAAAGGCGGCCCACGATCTCGAACCCGGTGGTCGTGGCCCCGGTCTCTTCCTCGAATTCGCGCAGCGCGGTGGCCACCAGGTCGCTGTCCTGCGGTTCACGGCGCCCCCCGGGGAATGAGATCTGGCCGCTATGCACTCCGGAGTATATGGTACGCTTCATCAAAAGCGTGTGGTCGATGCCATTCACGGGGTGGACCAGGATCAGCACGGCACTTTCGCGCGGTGGCGGCTTGGCATGCAGCATTTGTTCCACGCTGGGCCTGCGATAGCCGCTCAGGCCCAGATAGGCCGCATGGCCTGGCAATGGGGGCAGAAGGGCCCGCCGCAGTTCCGCCGGTGCGAGTGCCACGTTCAACGTTTTTCCAATGCCTTGGCCAGCTCCGTTGCCTGCCTGCGGTAAGTATGCGGCTGTGCCGCGATGTATTCCGCCTGTTTCAAGGCCATTTCGGTGTTGCCCTCGCAAAGCCAGCAAATGGCGTTGTACCATTCCACCTGGTCCTTGAAATTGCGGTCCTTGTAATTCTCCATGAAGTCGAGGTGCATCTCCGCCTTGTACGGATCGCCTTCGGCCAGCAACGCACTGACCAGGTACATGCGGGCCGCGCTGTTCCGCATATCGCGTTCAACCACCTCCTGCAACAGGGGTATGGCCTCGGCATATTGTTCCTTCGCATAATGTGCCATGGCATCCAGCAACGGAGCGTTCACATTGGTGCGTTCCCGCCCGCTGATGTGGTCGGGGTAGGGGCTGAAGAAGCGCTGGCATAGGGTTTCGGGGGTGCTTGCGCTGCATCCGCCCAGGAGAACAATCAGCAGCAGGACCAGTATTCGCATGGCGCGCAAGATACGGCCCCTCATAAGGGCAGGAGCACGCGGCGGCCCTGGCCGGCATTCGGCTTTTGGGCGTTGAGGACCACACAGGCCGCGCGTCCAACGGCATGGTCCTTCGGCACAAAACCCCAGTACCGCGAATCCTCGCTATGATCACGGCTATCGCCCAGCACGAAGTAATAGTCGTGCTGCACCACGTACCGGGCATTGGGCTGTCCATTCACCAGGAGCTGTTTCTCAGCGACCTCGATTTTCGCCCCCTCATACTTTGCCATCAAGCGGTCATAAATGGGCAGGTTGTACAGGTCAAGCTGTACCGTGTCACCCTTGGCCGGCACGCGCAACGGGCCATAGTTGTCGTTGTTCCATTTGAAATTGGGTCCGTACGGGAAAAGATGGGTTGCACGCTTGCGACTGCCTGGTTCCTCGCGCACGGCCAGCACGCCGGGTTGTTGCCGCAAGCGCGCGGCCAGGGCATTGTTCAACGGAAGGTCGAACACGGTATGGCCCGGCAGCACCATGTCGGCCGCCAGCCCTATGTGCTCCAGCACGCGCGCCACGTCGGTGCTGTCCTTCACTTGCACCGTCCATCGGTTGGTCAAGGTGGCCGGCCCGTCCGCTGGCATGCCGTTCACCAGCAATTGGCCTTGCTGCAACTCCACCACATCGCCGCCTACCGCAACAATGCGCTTCACCAGCAAGCGCCGCTGGCCCATGCGCAGGTCATCCTGCAAAGGGTCGTGGAAAACAAGCACATCACCCCGATGCAGTCCGGTCCAAATGGGCCAACGGACCACGGCCACCAGATCACCGGGCACCAGGGTGGCGAACATGCTTATGCTGCGCACGGTTACAAAGCGGAGCACGAAAAGATGGGTGAAGAGCAGGACCGCAACGGCGATCACGAAGGCCTTGCCCCACTCGGGCCAACCGCGCCACAAGGCGGCGGTTTTCATCGCACGCGGGTGAAGAGCCGCTTCCACCGGATGCCGCCGGGAAAACCTCCGCGTTCGGGATCAACGGTGAGCCAAACCAACACCGCCTTGCCCACCACGTGGTCAAACGGCACGAAGCCCCAGAAGCGTGAATCCAACGAGCGGTGGCGGTTGTCGCCCATCATCCAGTAGTAGTCCTGTTTGAAGGTGTAGCGGTCCGTTGGTTGGCCGTTGATCAAAATGGCACCGTCCTTTATCTCGAGCGCATTGCCCTCGTACACTGAAATGGCCCGGCGGTATAACGCGATGTTGTGCTCGTTGAGCTGGATGGTGGCCCCCTTGCGCGGTATCCAAAGCGGGCCGAAGTTGTCCTCGCTCCAATCAAAGCCCGCAACGTTGGGGAAAATGGGCCAGTTGTCGTTGGCCCCGTATGTGCCTTTCGGCTTGTTCTCGCGGGTCATCCGCTCCACATTCTCAAACTTGGAAAGGGCCTCGGCGTTGGCTTGGGTCAGCGGCATGTTCGCCATTCCGGCCTGCTCGGCCACATCGCCCGTGGTAATGTCGAACTTGTCCTTCAGCAGGCGCTTATTGAAGCTATCCTTGAGCACGAAATCATAGGCGTACTGACCGGTGGGCACCAGTGGTTGGGGCTTGCCGTTCACATGCACCAGGCCGTCCTTTATTTCCACGGTGTCGCCCGGCAATGCCACACAGCGTTTGATGTAGTTCTCCTGCTTATCGGTGGGCCGTACCAAAATGCCTCCCGTGGGCCGGGCCACTTTTCGCCCATCGGGCAATTGGAACACCACGCGACCGCGGTCCACCAGGTTCTCACGGCCGCTCATCCGCTCGAGCTGGTAGTAGCTCATGTTCTGGAAATTGGCCACCACGCTATCACCTTCAGGAAAGTTGAACACAACGGCGTCGCCGTATTGCGGCTTGCCAAAACCGGGAAGGCGCATATAGGGCATGCTGAACCAGTTGGTAAAGCTCGGGGTGTGATCGGTGAAGGGAAGCGTGTGGTGCGTGAACGGAAACGTTACTGGCGTCATGGGCATCCGCGGCCCGTAGCTCAGCTTGCTCACGAAGAGGTAATCCCCCACCAGCAACGATTTCTCCATCGATTCGGTAGGGATGGTGAAGGCCTCGAAAGTGAACGTCCGAAAGGCAGTGGCCACGATCACCGCGAAAAGGATCGCATCGCCCCATTGCCCGAGGAGGTTACGCTTGCGCGCGCTTTCCGGCAGTGGGCCCACCCATTTGTATTCCGGCTTGAAAGCCAGTTTCGGCAACTCCACCCAAGGGAGCAGCACCATCACCACATGGTCCTTGAATTCGCGCTTGCCGAGGCAAATGCTCGTATTCACGTTGTATATGATGAGCATGAGCAGGTTCACCCCGGGCGCCAGCAGCAGGACCAGCCAATACCATGGCTTGCCGAGCAGCTTGTTCCATACGATCAAGTTGTAGATGGGCACGGCGCCTTGCCAGGCCGGCCGGCCCGCCTTGGCGAATACCTTGGGCAGGCACACGAATAACAGGGCTACGTACAGTCCGAGAAGGGTCCAAGCGATCATGCGTTGATAGTGTGAACGTGGCGCAAGGTGTTGCCGGCGCCCGTTTTCCGGTGGCTAAAAGATGCAAAGGTATCCGGGGCCATCAGGCGTCCTTCAACAGGTCATCCATGGTGAACAGGCCATTGCGCCCTTGCAGCCACTCGGCGGCCAGCACAGCGCCCAGCGCGAAACCTTGGCGGCCGAAGGCTTCATGGGTAATGGAAAGCTTATCCTGTGCGCTGGTCCATGAAACCGTATGGGTGCCCGGTACTTCACCGGTGCGGATGCTGGCAATGGGGACTTTCCCGTTGGCCCCATCCGGCCCAGGCTGCCATCCCGTGTAGCCGGGGTGCCTCTCCATGATCCCATTGGCCAATGAAATGGCGGTGCCGCTGGGTGCATCCAGCTTGTGCACGTGATGGACCTCTTCCATGGCGGCCTGGTAGCCCGGATAATTGGCCATCATGCGCGCCAGCAGCTTGTTCAGCTTGAAGAACAACTGCACGCCGATGCTGAAGTTGCTGGCCCAAAGCAGAGCGCCATCGTGTTTTTTCACCATGGCGGCCACTTGGTCGAGGTGATCGTACCAGCCGGTGGTGCCCACCACTACGGGAACGCCTTGGGCCAAGCACTGTTCCACATTGCCCAGCACAGTATCGGGCCGGCTGAAATCGATGGCCACATCAATGCCCTTGGGTGCCGCGCCGGCATTGGTCCGGTCCACCTTCAGGGGCACCGAATGGCCGCGTTTCAGTGCTTCGCTTTCTATGGCATGGCCCATTTTCCCATAGCCGTACAGGGCGATTTTCATCAAGGTTCAGTGTATGGTGAAGGAAAAGCGCACGCCGACGGCCTGCTGCGCCATGAGGTCGAAGCTGGGTGCGGCCGACATGCTCAGGTTGTCGCTCACATCAAAACGGACGAAATAGCCGTCCACGGTGGCATCCACGATGTTCAACGCGTATACCAGGCCCAGCGCCAAATAGCTCATGTCCCGCCAGCGCTGGTAGGTGTCGGCCACGTTACGCAGCTGTGATGCCCCGTAGCGGCCATGGAATTCATCATCGCGACCTGCCACCACATCGAGGTAGGCGGCCTTGTAGCGCTGGAACTCCTTGTTGTTGTCCTGGATGAACCACACGCATGCACCCAGCCCGCCCAGCACGATCGGCACCTTCCAATATTTCCGGTTGTACACCTGGCCCGCCCCCGGCAGAATGGCCGAGTAAACGGTGGCCCGCAAAGGCTGGTGCCGCACGCGCCAATCGGCCAAGTGGTGTATGCTGTCGCTACCGGCGGCCGGGCCCTGGCCGCGGGAGAGGCCTGAGGCCAGGCAGGCGAGCAGGACCAGCAACAGGCGTTCGGCGGACATCGGTGCAAAGATGGTTCACTGGCGGGGTAGGGCACCGCCAACTACCAAGCGGCCCGCAATAGGCCAAGCAGGTCGTCCTCCGTGTAGGCTGCCTGCACCACGGAGGCCGATTCAACAACTGCGCCTTGCGCCTGCATTTTCTGCGTGGCCGCCGGGGCTGTCCGCTTGGTCATGGCTGCTCCTTGCGGCACCGTGGCAACGTCGTGCAGCATTTCGGGCGGTTCCGTGGCTGAATTTTCGGCCTGCACCACATCGGCAGCCATTTCCTTCATGAAGCTTGCTTCCCCGGACGGACCGGGCGCGGGCAAACTTTCCTCCTTCGGCTCCGGCACCAGTTCCACAGCTCGGCCGGGCACCGATAGGCCTTGGCCCGTGGCTTCTTCTGCCGGCCTGGCCTGCCGGGCATCCTCCGGTCCCTTTTCATCGTTGCTTGAAGTGGAGGAAGCTGGCGCCGGCCTTACTTCGGCCAATTGCAGCTTGGCCGGTGCCTCGTTCCCCCGAAAGAGGAACAGGCTGACCATGACCAACAGGCCCAGTGCCAAAGCTGGCCGCCAATACAGTGCCGGGCGTGGCGGGAACAGAAAAGCCCCGGTGCTGTTCAGCCA
>JBIQMI010000079.1:0-12577 GCA_044463585.1 Cryomorphaceae bacterium | reverse complement strand
GGCGAAGACCAGGGCCTTCACCAACTCGTCGGGCAGTCGCTTGATCTCGCCCCGTATGCTGAGCTCGCTGATCAGCTTGTCGCTCTTTTCCTTGCCCAGCATTTCGCGCAGCGAGCGCTCGTAGGGGGTGCGCGATAGGTCGATCTGCTTTTGTTCGGGATAGGCCGCAATGTCAGCGATCATCTTGTCCAGCGCATTGTTCAGGAACGGGAAATCAACCACCAACGTCGATTTCACGCTGGCCACTCCGCTTCCACCATCGTATTCCAGCATGCCATAGGCATCGGCCTGCACTTGGCCAAGCTCCACGCCGGGCGAGATACGTCCATCGGCAGAGAGCAGGCAGGTCGTGGTGTTCAAGGCCACCAAGTTGCCGGGCAGGTCATTCTGCCTGATCTTGTCCTTGTTCGAGATCAGGTATGCCTTTTTCACCTTGTCGTAGAACAGCAGGCCCTTGGCGCTGATGATGTCGCGGTCGGCCTTGTCCTGCTTACGGCTGAGGAACGTTCCGTACGTATTGAACGGGTCGCTCTTGGTCATATAAATACCGGCACCCACGGGCAGGCCATCGGCGCCTATCAAGGAGTCGCTCACCGGAATGAACACTTCCATGGGGTCGATCGGCCCGCTGAAGGCCATCCAATTGCGTGCGATGCCGGGGCAATCGTGCTTGATGCGCGTGTTGCCGGTGAAGGTGAGTTCCTTTATCGAGGCTTGCAGGTGCACATCACCGAAGAAATCGAAGGCGGGGCTGAGCTGGAAGTTCTCCTCCTGTGCCACCTTGCCCAGCGCATTGGTCTGGTACGTGCTGTCCACGTTCACATTGCGCATTTGTATGGGGAAGATCTTGCCGGCCTCGTCCTTGTAATCGTAAATGCCCGACCCGCTGTACTGCCGCCTTGCGGAAATGCTCACGTTGGCATCGTGGATCACGTGGTACTTGTTCACGAAGTTGGCGGTGATGGTGGCCTTGGACAGGGGGTCCATCTTGGCGTTGCGGCCAATGCGCACCCGCAGGCTGTCCGGCGTGATCAACGCATCGGCCACTTGGATGTACTGCACCTCGTTGGCGGTGATCACGTGCTTCTTGAGGTCGTAGCGCGCCTTGGGCGCCATGAAGCGCAAGGAATCCTGCTGTGGATTGACGCTGATGAAATTGCTTCCCGAGAGTTGCAGGTCCTCGTTGCCGGCCGCGGCGGTGCGGTCGCTTTCCAGCTCGATGTCGCCTTGGTCCATGTACCATTTGAAACGGTCCATGTAACAGATGTACTGGTTGTACGGGAACTCCACCTTGGTCTCGGTGCCGTTGCTCACGAACTCACCGATGCGTTCATCCAGCTTCACGGTTGCATTCACGTTGTCTGTGCGGAAGGCAATGGCCGTGGTGTCGCCCTCGGTCAAGCGGAAGTCGCTGGTATCGGCATGCACGCTCATCGTTTTGAAACCGAACAGCCGCGAGCTCAGGGTGGCATTGGTGAAATCCACCAGGCCGGCACCTGTCATGCCATCGGGCCTCAATTCGGTTTTGCCGTAGAGGTAGGCCTGGCTGTCGTACATCACCATGGGCTTCTTGATGTTGCGCGCGAGCAGTACGTCCTTGGCGGGCTCCAACCGTAGGAAAACATTGCCCGCCTTCACGTTGGGCACGTTCATGGTGGGGCTTGCCGCCGCCCCGTTGTACAGCGTATCGCCTATGCCGTAGGTGGTGTCCGGTGTGAAATAGAGATCGCTGCTGCGTGCAATGGTGGTGAGGTAGCTGAGGTCGCCATCGCCGTGCAGGCCTTTGTTGTCCAGTTTCAGTGTCTCGCTGAATTTGGCCTTCTTTCCGTAAAGCGGCAGGCCGCCCTCTCCCGTTGAGCGCACAAAGCCCATGGCGTAATCGGGCTGTAGCCGCAAAGTTTCGCGGATATCGGGGAATATGCCGGCACTCACCAGTATCCCATCGAACCGCAGGCCATCATTTTTGAAATTGTCCAAGCTGTCTAGCACGAAGGGATCACTGCGGTAGTAGAAGGAGTCACGGTTATATGCGCCTTTCTGTATCGATTTGCGGTCGTAGTAAACGAAGCTTTCCTTGGTGCTGTTGAACCGCGGGTAATACGGGTACTTCTCCCCTTGCAGCCCATTCTTGTTGGTGGGGGCGTCAACCTCCAACGTGCCGGCCACGTTCTCCAGCACGTTCTTCACCTTCACCAGCCGGTACCGGCCGTTTTCATCGGGTTCGAAGCTGTCGGCCAGGAAGGATACGCTGTCCACATTGACCAGGTCGATCACAAAGGGGTCGTAATGGAAATAGTATTCCTTCCCGTGGAAGGAGAGCTTACCGGCCTTGATCATGCCGGCGAAGCTGAAATCGCGGTTCTTTTTGATGGTGACCGTTTTTTCGGCGGGGTAGATCTTCACATCCTGCGAATCGCTCAGGGTGATGCGCGAAATGCCTTTCAGCGCCAGGTCGTTGTTCAACAGATTGATGGTCCCGTTCACGCCATCGGGGCTATTGCTGTTGAATTGCAGCACATCGTAATCGGTCCTTCCCGCGCTGGAAAGGATGTGTTGGAGCAGCCGGGGCAGCACGGTCACCCATTCTTCCTCGGGGTCGTACCGCAGGAAGCCCTTGTTGGCCAGGTCGATCAGCATGGGTTTCACCTGGTCCACCTGCAAGCGTGTGAACTGCGCGAAACCCTTCACATCGAATTCGTCGCCCACCTGTTTGGAATAATCGCGGACCCTGGCCAGCGGGTGCACGTTGTCGATGCCCAGCAGTGCCGTGTAGCGCCTTTTCTCGAAGTAGTTGAAGCTTTCGAACGAAGTGCTGGTCTGCGTAGTGCCCTGCATGTTGCCCAATTGCAGCACCGGGTCGCCTTGCTTCCAGCGCAGTTCCTCGAAATACATGTCCAACTTGTGGAATGAATCGTAGAACGGTCCTTTTGAAAGGCCCGCATCAGGCTTGATCAGCGTGAGTTGCTTCTTCTCGCGCATGAAGCGCAGTGTTACGCTCGGGTGGTAGATCGAGTCCTCGGCGAGCATGATCGTTACGCCGACGTTCTCACTGCTCACTTTGTCCGGGTCGATGATGTATGTAAGCCCTTTGGTGATGATGAAAGGCTTGCCATCGTGGTTGAAGGTGAGCGATGCCGGTTCTTGCTTGGTGCCGTAGCCCAGTAGCTTGGCGCCTTGCATGGCGAAGCCGCCCTCGAAGTCCATGCCCGGTACGATGTCCTTGATGCGCTTGCGCAGGTCATAGCTTTCGAACCGCGGGTAGCTTGCGCTGCTTTCCGTTACGTTGGCGCGCAGCTTGTCCGTTACACGCCCCAACAGCACGCGATCGAAGTAAGGGTCGGTGAACCTCACGCTGTCCAGGGCGATCTCCGTGGTCTTTAGCTTGAGCTGGTAGGCATGGTCCCATTTCACGAAGGTTGCCGAGGGTGATAATCCGGCCCTTTTCCATGTGATCATTCCACCTTTGCCCGCCCACGTATTGGTAAGCGGGAAATAGGTGCCGGCCGTGCCCTCGATCACTGAACTATCCGTTTTGGTGGCCCACACCAGGTCCACGGTTCCAAAGCTGATCTTGGGCACACTGTCATACACCAGGGTGAATTTCCCGCCGCGCGCGTGCCATTCGCTGCCCGCCGTGGTGTAAAGGGTATTGCTTGCCATCAGCGTATTGCCCAATGCCAGCATGTCCACCAGTTCCTGCTTGCGCGGCGATTTCCCGGCCAGTTCCAACATGCTCAGCCAGGCATCGAACTCTTGCGATGAATGTCCCTTCCCGGGAAAATCCGCTGCCGTGGCGAGCATGTCGCGGAATTCGGGGAAGGCGGTGAAGCGCTTTTTGGCCATGGTGTTGGCCACGGCGGCCAACCGCGCACGCTGTGCGCTGGAAAGGAAGGGGCCGTTCCAGAACGGAATGAAGCGCGGTTCCATGAAAGCTTGGGCCTCCTTCTTATTGGCGCTGGTGAGGAATGTGTTCATCTCGGCCAGGAAAGCAGCCTGATCGGGGCTGAACACCGGTGCCTGTGCACGGGCACCGGCCACCAGCACCAGGCACAAGATCAAAAACCATGCACGCCACGGTGCCTGCTCCATGGTCATCGCTTTTTTGTCCATCGTTGGAATGCCCATTCGCCTTCTGCTTGTTCTTCCGCCAATTCCAAACCCTGGGTCTTTGCCGCTTCGGCCAAGCGCGGTGCATCGCTACGCGTGAACCCGCTTAACAGCAAACTCCCCCCATCCGCCAATGCCGCCGCCATGTCGGGCATTGCCGCTACCAGCGTGTTGCGCTCGATATTGGCCAAAATAGCATGATAGGAAAGGTCCTTTCCGAGCTTGCAATCGCCCTTTTCCACAACCACGCGCTTACAACCGTTGATGGCCATGTTGTGCCGGGCATTTTCCACCGCCACCGGATCGATGTCGATGGCCCGCACTTCCGCCGCACCAAGCTGTTCGGCCAGAATGGCCAGCACACCCGTGCCACAGCCCAGGTCGCAAACCGAGCCGCCAGCCAGTGGCAGGGCCAGCATGGACCTCATCATCATGCGCGTGGTGGCATGGTGCCCTGTTCCGAAAGCCATGCGTGGCGTAATGACCACCTCGTGCCTGTAACCTGGGGCCGGTGCATGGAACTCCGCCCGGACCAGCACGCGGCCGTCCACATCCACGGGTTCGAATTCGCTTTCCCAGCGTTCATTCCAATTGATGTCCGGCACTTCCCTTACGGTTCGCACCAGTGTTGCGTGCGGGTCTCGGGCCACCAACAACCGGTCCAGCGCAGGTGCTCTGTACGAAGAGGTGGCCACATAGGCCTTGAGCCCATGGGCAGTCTCCTCAAAGCCTTCGTACCCCAGGTCCAACAGTTCCACCAGCAGCAGGTCGCGCCACGGATCCAGCGGCGAGACCAGGAAATCCACCTCGGTGTAGCGCATCAGGCGGCTTTGGTCGTTTCCTCGGCCATGGCCACTATGCGCACGAAATCAGCGGCATTCAATGCGGCACCGCCGATCAATCCGCCGTCAATATCAGGTTGGGCGAACAGGCCTTGTGCGTTATCGGGCTTGCAGGAGCCCCCGTACAGGATGGGCATCACCGCGGCTGTTCCACCGGCCATGCGGGCCAATTCCGCGCGTATGAAGGCATGCATTTGCTGGGCCTGTTCAGGGGAGGCGGTCAACCCGGTGCCGATGGCCCAAACCGGCTCATAGGCCACCACCACGCGGGCCAGTTCGGCAGGTTTGAAACGGCTGAGCGCTGTATGCAATTGCGTGGCCACCACATCCTGCTGCCGCCCGGCTTCGCGCTCCTGCTGCAATTCGCCGCAGCAATAGATCGGCACCAGCCCCATTTCCAGCAGCGCCGCGATCTTCCGGCCCACGGCCTCATCGGTTTCCCCGAAGTACTGGCGTCGTTCGCTGTGGCCCACAATGCAGGCACCCACGCCCAGCGATGCCAGCATGGGCACGCTTACCTCGCCCGTATATGCCCCGCTCTTTTCGCTGTGGCAATTCTGTGCGGCCACCAACAGTTGTTGTCCTTCCTCCTTTCCGGCCTGCTGCTCCACCGCGGCGGCCAGGAACGGAAAGGGCGGTGCCACGATCATCTGCACCCGGCCCGCATTGGCCGCCCTCCATTCCGCCAACTGCTTCAACAGTGCTGCCGTGCTGCGGGCATCGGTGTTCATTTTCCAATTGCCTGCCACGATCATTTTCCTGCCCATGCTTTCCAAGGTTTTCGCGTTACAAAGATGACCGCGCCAGCGCCGCCACACGTTCAAGCGCCGCACGGAACCGCGCTACTTGAGCACCTTCCGCATCTCGGTGTAGGAGGGCAAATGCCCGCACGGCCATTTCCCCCGTACCGTGCCCTGCTGCAGCACCACCACGCCCGGATTGCTGCGGATCACCGTTTTAAGGGTCACTTCATCGCAGGTGAGGTATTCGAACATGTTCTGCTGTGCATGCCTGAATTCCTCCGATTCGTCGTATCCGCTGCTGGTGAGTCCGTAAACGGCCCAGCCGTCCTGTTCGGCCTGTGCGGCCAATTGGTTGATCGCGGGTTGGCAATCGGTGCGGGTCTGGCGGATCGTTTTGGCCACAACAAGCATTACCGGCCGGTCGTCGTGGAGCACTTCATCGGTGCGCTCGTTTCCTTCCGCATCGTACAGGATGAAATCCTGCACTTGCGACGCGATGCCCGGCTCCACCTCTTCTACCCGCGTGCTGTTCTCCACATGCTCATAAGCGGGGTCATCCCACGGGTAAGGTTCGGCGGTGTTGTATTCCTTCACCTCCCCGCTCGCGATGTTCCTGTATTTCACGAACGTCAGGTTCACGGGCGGTTTTGCTTCCTCTTTTTGGGCCACTATGCTTTTGCCCACCGCGTATGGCCGGTAATCGCGCAGTGGCAGGTACGAGATGCAATACCACATGAAGCCCATGGTGGCCACGGCAACCCACGCGGCAGTGGCCCATTCGCCCTTCGGCTCCTCGGTGAGGCGCTTGATGAGCAGGTAACCGGCCAATACCACCAAGGTGAAAACCAGCGGAAACCACCACGAGAACACCCAGCAGTAGAATGCAAGCAGCAGCAGCGCAGGCGGCAGCACGGCCAGGTCGTTGCCCCAAGTGTTGAAGGCGATGCGCTTGCGGAAGATGAAAAGGGGCAGCACGAACACGAAGAGCACCGCGTCCTTGGTGAAGCTTTCCCAAGGCGTAAGTGATC
This sequence comes from Cryomorphaceae bacterium, assembly GCA_044463585.1. GTDB lineage: Bacteria > Bacteroidota > Bacteroidia > Flavobacteriales_F > PHOS-HE28 > PHOS-HE28. Next base: position 5,857 of record JBIQMI010000079.1, on the reverse strand, counting down.
GGCCCAGTGAGCCCTTCATGGCATCACCGAAGCAACCGCAATCCGTGACGCAAGTCACTTGGCGGCTTTCCTTCACACCGTTCACCATTACCTCATAGGTGCCCATGGGGTCGCAGGTGGCGGTGTAGGCGGTAAGCCAGCCGAAGAAAATGGTGAGCAGCAGCAACGACCACGTGGCCAGCTTCATGCGGCCGCCCACCAGTACGGCGAAGCCAAGCACCACTTCCGCCAGGCAGGCCAGCATGGAAAGCGCCAACGACCATGGCATGAGCCACGGCAGCCCCAGCGCACTTTCGGTGAAGTATTCCTCCAGCTTGTAGCTGAAGCCCAACGGGTCGTTGGCCTTGACCAGGCCGCTGATGATGAAGGTGGCACCGACAAGAACGCGGCAGATCAAAAGGAATACGCGCATGATGGTCGCTATCGGTTTTTATGTAGCCCAAAAGGCCCGCGCGAAGTTAGCCCGCAGCCCGTTGGGACCTGCTGCTTTGGGAAAGCTTGCCAAAAGCAGGTATTTCCACCTGCTTACAGGCAAATGGCGATCGACCGCTTGGGCGTGGCCGGCCTATTGGCGGTACCTGTTAACATGCCCATGTGGTGGTTGTACCGGCCCATGGCCTCCCTGATGCCCGCGCTGATGTTCCGCTGGTATGCTTGGTTCCAGCGCGTGTTGCCGGTGCTTGGATCGAACATGGCCATGCCCAAGGGCAGATCGAGGTAGGAAAGATCGATGCCGGGCTGTTTGGCAGGCAGCCTCATTTCCAGCTCCAAGCCGCTGGTACGGCCGGCAATCCGTGCCTGGCCTGCCAACGTCTCGATGGTGATGCACTTGCCCTGGTACCCCGGGGCATCCACCCGCACCACATAACTGCCTTCATTCTCCAGGGTGACCATGTACTTGCCGCTGTTGGAGCTTCCTTGCGTGCGCCACAACTGGCCATCCTTGTATATGCGCACGCGCGCACCGGCCACTGGCCGTAAACTCCCGTAGTCGGTCACCAGCCCATGTAATTGAAGCTGGTAGGCCGTGGCATCGCCAAAGGCCAACGCCGCGACAAGCGCTAAGATGTACCGCATGCAACCCTTGCTTGGTCTTTCCGCAAAATTACCGGGAGGCCAGCGTGCAATACCGTCAAATGCGGCTATATTCGACCAAATTGCCAACATCGCATTGTTGGTCCATTGCCGGAGAGCCCGCGCAGGAACCATTCAATTCCCGATCTTGGCACCACAGTTCAGCCCTCCATGCGCATTTGCCGATCTCTCCTCCTGTTGGCGTGCTTCGTGCCCTTGGCCCTGTTCGCCCAAAACGCCCGTGTGGTCACCCGCATCACCAAAGATCCCGCCCCGGCCTGGAAGACCTGGAAAGGCGATGGCCTGGCCATGAACTACCCTGCCCAGTGGATCGTGGAGGAACCGTCCGCAGGCGATACGCTCGTGATCTTCCGCAATGTGGTCACCGAGGCCACGGATGCCGATGCTGCGCCCCGATTGATCGTGCGCGCCATTGCTGAGCCTGAGGCCCATGGAGCCACGGGCCGCTCCGAGCAGGAGATCGATCAGGAAGGGATGGTCCTAAGGGCAATGGAAGAAACCGTGCATGAGGGCAACCGTACCTTCCGGCTGACCTATTTGGCCCCGGAGGCCAATTACGCAGAGTTCCTTTACATGGCCGAGGCCATGATGAACTCCTTCGCCACGGAGAACTGATCAGCTTCCCGCCGTGCCTTCATCCATGTGGATCAAGGCGAATGCCGCATAGTTGAGGATGTCGAGGAAATTGGCATCCAATCCTTCGCTGACCAAGGTGCGGCCTTCATTGTCCTGGATCTGCTTGATGCGGAGCAATTTCATCAGGATCAGGTCCACCAGTGACCCGATCCGCATTTGCCGCCAGGCTTCGCCGTAATCGTGGTTTTTGCGTTCCATCAGTTGGCGGGCCAGCAGCACCTTCTCCTCCACGGCCTTCACCGCCTCGGCAGCCTTCATGTCCGGCGCGTCCACCACGCCACGGTCGAGTTGTACCAAGGCCATGGCCGAATAATTCAAGATGCCCACCAATTCGTCGCGAATGCCCTCGCCCACGCGGCTTACGCCGGTTTGTTGCAGGGTACGGATACGTTGCGCCTTGATCATGATCTGGTCCGCCAGTGACGCCACCCGCATGATCCGCCAAGCCGTGCCGTAATCCTGCGCCTTGCGCGCGAACAGTTCGAGGCAGGAACCGGTGACACGGTCGTATTGCTCCAGTGTTTTCTCCATCAGCGTGCCGCCTGCCGAACTTTGGGCCATGGCGCAGGCGGGCGAAGATATTGTGTGGCGTGTGGGCGGTAGGCTGGTGAAGCTGCGTCCACCGCTGGTGATGGGCATATTGAACGTAACGCCCGATTCCTTCGTGGCCTCTTCGCGCAGGCAGGACCATGCTGGCCTGTTAGAGGCCGCCAGCGAGATGCTTGGGCAGGGTGCTCACGTCCTGGACGTTGGAGGGGCCAGCAGCAGGCCCGGCGCCAAAGCGGTGAGTGTGGAGGAGGAACTGCAGCGGGTTGTTCCCGCCGTGGAATTGCTGCACCGCCATTTCCCGGAAGCGCTGTTGAGCATTGATACCTGGCGCGCGGACGTGGCCAAGGAGGCGGTGGCGGCAGGGGCATCATTGGTGAACGACATAAGCGCGGGCCAATTCGACGAGGCGATGTTGGAAACCGTGGCCGGCCTGCATGTGCCGTACATCCTGATGCACATGCAGGGAACACCGGAAAACATGCAGCATGCCCCGCATTACCATGATGTGGTTGCGGAAGTGGCAGCTTTCCTCTCTGCACGGGCGGCTTTGGCGCATGGCGCCGGAATAGCCGACCTGGTGATCGACCCCGGATTCGGGTTCGGGAAGGACCTCGGCCATAATTTCTCCCTGCTGCGCGGGTTGCCGGCCTTGGCCCAACTTGGCTTGCCGGTGCTGGCCGGATTGTCGCGCAAACGCATGGTGAACCAAGTATTGGGCACCGTACCTGCGGATGCCCTCAACGGCACAACGGTGGTGAACACCTTGGCCCTGCTCGGTGGCGCGGCCATACTACGGGTACACGATGTGCGCGAGGCTGTCCAGGCAGTGAAACTGGTGCAGGCGTATGGCCTGGAAGAGCATACCGGTCAGCGGTAATCCTCCTGTCCGCGCGATCGCCTCCGGTCGAAGTAGCCCCTGTCCGTTTTTTCATATTGGTCCATCACCTTTGAAAAAACAGCACGCATTTGTTCCGTGTAGGGGGTTTCCCAACTCATGTTGCGCACGCTGGGCTTGTACATCGCCATGCCCACCGGCTCGTTGAACGCTTCAAGGTCCACGCCCGCGATCCATGGGAAAAGCGTGAGTTGCAGGTCCATTTCGTAGAACGGCACATCGGGATAGGCAGGCACGTCGCGCGTATCGATCACCACGTGCTTGGTCACCATGTTCTTTTTGCTGAACCACACTTCATACTTCCACCCGCGCTCCAATTGGAAGGCATAGCGGCCATCACCGCGGGTGATCTTCTGGCCCATGTCCTCCCCTGCCCTGAGCACGCGCACCAATGCACCGCGCATGGCATCACCGGAATAATATTCAGTGACCTTGCCTTGCAGCCGGATGTTGAAGCCTTGGGCCAAGGCGTGGGCATCCAACAGCGCCAGCAGCAACACGGCCGCTGCCCAACGGAGAGGAACCGCCATGCCGCGAATTTATCCTTTCGGCGCCGCTTGGGCCGTGGCAGGTGCGCCCTTCCGGCCCACGGGCCGCACGGTCAACAAGCGCTTGCCACCTTTCACGCGCATGGGCACGGCCTGGCCAATGGTATAGTGCTCCTCCACATCCGGGATCCGGTCCAGCAGCTCCTGGGTCACCATCAACTCCACCTTCAGGTTTTTGGCCATGGACTGGGCGCGGCTGGTGGTGTTCATCACATCGCCACTGAAATCGATCACCCTTTTGATGTGGCCTACCTGTGCCACGATCACCCGGCCGCCATGCAGCCCGCCCCTGAAGACCGGTGCGGCGCCAAAATCGCGCATCATGCGCGCCCGGTGCGCTTCCAGGCGCTCCTGTATATCGAAGAACATGGCGATGCAATTCGCGTTCTGCACACCGGCCTTCATGGTCCAGGTAAAGATCACTTCGTCCCCTACGTACTTGTGTATCTCGGCATCGTGCCGCAGCACGGCATCGGTCATCAGCGAATGCGTGGTCTTCAGGAACCGGAAGTATTTCATGTCGCCCAGCCGCTCGTTCAGCGCGGAACTGCCCACCAGGTCCATGCTCAGCACCACGCGTTCCTGCACCCGCGGTTTATCGTACCAACCGAGCACGAAGCCAAGGAAGAAACGCCGCCCAATGAACTCTTCCACCTGTACGATCAGGATCGAGACCGAGGTGATGAACACCACCTGCACGGCAAAGCGATAGATGCCCACCTCGTTGATCATGTCCACCAGGGCAAGGCGGTCCATGCCGGCCAACGGCAACGTGAAACCCCTGCTGGCCAGCCACGCAATGCCCAGCAGGGCAATGGTGAAAAGGTTTACGGCCAATGCTTTGCCGATGAATTGCAGCGGCGCGGCCAAGGCCCTGAACCGCCGGCCAAAGAGGAATTCCTCCAGGATGCCGGTCCACATACCCAGCAGGGCCCACGCCCAGAACAGCTTCAGGGCCGGTTCTCCCCCGAACAGCATGAGCACCGTACCCACCAGGGCGGTCACCAATGCATACTTCAGCAACTTGCGCAGCTTGTAGCGGGTGATGGCTGAAACGCGTTTCACGGGGAATAAAAGTGCCGCGAAGATAGCTGCGCCGCATGCCCGATCTTTGCGGCATGTCCTTGCTGAAAAGCTTGATGAGCTACGCTTGGCCGGTTACCGAATGGGAAGGAAAGGGCCGCTACGGCCCACTGAAACTGATATGGGAACAGGGCCATTTGGTGGTGAACAGCAAAAATGCCAACCAGAGCTACGGCAACCTGCACGCAATTTGGCAGCAATGCCTCGACGAGCAGGCCGTGGCGCGCCGCGAGCCGCGCGATGTGCTGCTGCTGGGGTTCGGTGGCGGCAGTTCGGCCCATATCATCCGAAAGGAACTTGGCCTACGGGCGCCCATTACCGGAGTGGACGGCGACCCCGAAATGCTCCGCTTGGCCAAAACCTACTTCAACGTGGAAAAACTGGGCAACCTGCAACTCATTGAATCCGATGCCTCCGAATTCCTGCAAAAAAACCAGCAGCGCTTCGACCTGGTGCTGGTTGACCTGTGCCATGAGCTGGACCTGGCGCCGGGGGTGGATGAAGACCCTTTCATTCAACTGCTGGCCGGTGCGGTTTCAGAGCGTGGGCTTATTTGCTTCAACACCATCGACCACGATCACGCCAGCGGACAGCGCAGTAAACGGGTGGGCATCCTGCTGGCCGACCATTTTTGCCATGTTGGGGAACGGATCTATCATGGGATCAACAGGGTTTTCAGCGCAACGGGCCCACGCGACCTTTCCGCCAACGGCGCAACAGATGAGCAGGGTTGAACACGCATGAAGCGAAGATCGTTCGGTGCTCTGCTGCCCTTGGTCCTGCTGCCGGCAGTGGCCTTCGGCCAGCCCTTTTGCAACATCAACATTGGCCCTGACCGCACCATTTGCGAGGGGGAGTCCGCAACGCTGCAAGGGCCTCCCGGCTATTCGAATTACCTATGGAGCAATGGGGCCACCACACAGAACATCACGGTTACCGATGCCGGCGATTATTGGTGCCAGGTAAGCTACCCAAGCGGCGAGCTGGTGACGAACGGGGACTTTTCCGCCGGAAACACGGGCTTCACATCGCAGTTCACCTACTCCGCCAT
>JBIQMI010000078.1:0-12581 GCA_044463585.1 Cryomorphaceae bacterium | reverse complement strand
GCATGGCAGCGCAAGACCGCATATTGGACCGGGCCTTTTGGGAGGACCGTTACGCCACTGGCGAAACCGGCTGGGACGCAGGCCGCATAACCACGCCCTTGAAAACCTACTTCGACCAGTTGCAGGACAAAAGCTTGGAGATCCTGATCCCGGGGGGCGGCAAATCGTACGAGGCGGAATACCTGCACCGCGCGGGTTTTGGCCATGTACATGTAGTGGACCTTGCCGGGGCCGCCTTCGGCCACCTGCTTTCGCGCTGTCCTGAATTTCCGCGCGAGCATTTGCACCAGGCCGATTTTTTCGCGCATGCCGGGCGCTACGACCTGATCGTGGAACAGACCTTTTTCTGCGCGCTGGATCCCCGGCTGCGGCCGCAATACGTGAAGCACATGCACGAACTGCTCCACCCCGGCGGAAAGTTGGTGGGCGTGCTATTCGATGATCCGCTCTTTACGGACCATCCGCCTTTCGGCGGTAATGCAGCGGAGTACCGTGCCCTGTTCGAACCGGTATTCGGCGCAGTGGGCCTGGAGCCGTGCTACAACTCCATACCGCCACGTGCCGGCCGCGAGCTTTGGCTGAAGGCCGTACGCTAGGCGGCACCTTTCCGCAGCGAGGCCATATTGATCACGAAACGGTAGCGGACATCGCTTTTGAGCATCCGCTCGTATGCGGCATTGATCTCTTCCATGCCGATCAACTCGATGTCCGAATAAACCTTGTGCGCGGCACAGAAATCGAGCATCTCCTGGGTCTCTTTCACGCCGCCGATCAACGAGCCGGCAAGCTGCCGCCCGCGCTGGATCAAGGTGTACGCGTCCAATTCCGGGGAGCGCGCCAGCCCCACCACCACCATGGTGCCGTGGCGTTTCAGCATGCCCAGGTACAGGTTCAGGTCGTGCGTTGCCGAAATGGTGTCCAGGATGAAATCGAAACGCTTCCTGTTCTGCTTGAAGACCTCGGGATCGCGCGTGAGCAGGAAATCGTCGGCCCCGAGCCGTTCGGCATCGGCCTTTTTGCTCGCGGAATGGCTCACCATGGTCACGTGCGCGCCCCTGGCCTTGGCGATCTTCACGGCCATGTGGCCCAGGCCGCCAAGCCCCACCACCGCCACCTTGTCGCCCTTCTTCACGCCGTAGCGTTTTAAGGGCGAATACGTGGTGATGCCCGCGCAAAGCATGGGTGCCGTGCGGTCCAATGGCATGCCATCGGGTATCCGAAGCACAAAATCCTGGTCCACCACAATGTGGGTTGAATAGCCACCCTGGGTAACGGAGCCATCGCCGTGCTTGTCGATGGAATTATAGGTGGCGGTCATGCCGGTTTCGCAGTACTGCTCCTCATGCTCCTGGCAGGCCTCGCAGTTGCGGCAGCTGTTCACCATGCAGCCCACGCCCACGGTATCACCGGGTTTCCACCGCTCCACTTGGCCGCCCACCGCGGTAACCGTTCCAACGATCTCGTGCCCCGGCACGATCGGGAAGCGGGTATTGCCGAAATCATCCTTTGCCGCGTGGATGTCCGAGTGGCATACCCCGCAATAGCTGATGTCGATGGCCACATCGTTCGGGCCCACCGGTCGGCGGTCCAATTCCATGGGCCCCAATGCCTGGTCGGCCGCTGCGGCCCCGTATGCTTTCACTTTCACCATGATGCCACAAAGTTCGCCATTGCGCACCAGCTTGGCCGCGATCCTACCTTTGCCCGCACAAATGAGCCAGAAGAAAAACCCGGTCCTGGACAAGGCTTTCGCTGACCTGCTGGCCGAGGACGATGCCAAGGCCTTGGAGGCGTTGGCGGTGATCCACCAACAGGGCAACGCCGGATCGATCATGCCCTTGCTGCACGCGCTGGCCGAAACTGATGAGCCACAGCGCCGGCGCAGGATCGTTTCGCTGTTGTTCGAGGTGAAGGTGAAGGATGCTGCCGCTGAATTGGGAAAGGCCCTGGAACTGCCGGAGCTGGCACCCGTGCGCGCCACCATCATTTCAGCGTTTTGGAATGCCGGCCTCGATGCCTCGCCTTACCTGGAACGGTTGGTGCAGATCGCCGTTGAGGGCACTTCCGAGGAAACTTTTGAAGTGCTGACGGTGGTGGAGAACCAAGAACTGCTGCCGGAAAAGGCCGCACGGAAAGCCTTGGCCCGCGTGAAAAAGGCTGCGCCGCTGGAGGAGGATCCATACAAAAAGACCTTGCTGGGCGAGCTGGAGGGCCACTTGAAGGACCGGCTCGGCGCGCACGACTGATCAAGGTTCAGCTTGGCACCAACGCTCAAGGTTGGCCTGCACCCGTGCGTTGATGCCGGCCGTTGGCGCCGGTAGGAAAACCAGCCCGGTGATCTGCTCGAACAGCTCCACGTAGCGTTGGGTAACGGAACGCACGAATTCATCGTCCATTTCCGGGACCTGTTGGCCGGGTTTTCCCATGAAACCATTTTCGATCAGCCATTCGCGCACGAATTCCTTGCTCAGCTGCTTTTGGCGCTCGCCCTTGGCCTGGCGTTCGGCATAACCCTCGAGGTAGAAATAGCGTGAGCTATCCGGCGTGTGCACCTCATCGATCAGCAGGATCTTTCCTTCAGGCGTACGCCCGAACTCATACTTGGTGTCCACCAGCACCAGTCCCCGTTCGTGGGCCATGCGGCTTCCTTCGTTGAACAGGGCGCGGGCATAGCGGCACATGGTATCCCATTCCTGCGGGGTGCACAGGCCGCGCGCAATGACCTGCTCCGGCGTGATATCCTCATCGTGGCCTTCATCGGCCTTGGTGCTGGGGGTGATCAGCGGCGTTGGGAAGGGGTCGTTCTCGGCCAGGCCCTCGGGCATGGCGGCACCGCACAGCACGCGCATCCCGCTGCGGTAGGTGCGCCAGGCGTGGCCCGCGAGGTAGCCGCGCACCACCATTTCCACCTTCACCGGCTCGCAGCGCAGGCCTACCACCACATTGGGGTCGGGGTTGGCCAAGGCCCAATTGGGCGCGATGTGCGCGGTGGCCTGCAGCATGTGCCAACTGAGCTGGCTCAGCACCTGGCCCTTGTGCGGAATACCCCGGGGCAGGATCACATCGAACGCGCTGATGCGGTCGGTGGCCACCAGCGCGGTGCGGCCGTTCTTCAGGTGGTACACATCGCGCACTTTGCCATGGTACACTTGCTCCACGCCCGGGAGCTGAAGCTCCGAGCGCATCAATGTGCGGGTTTCGCTCATTCCGGTAATTACGCCTTGTTCGCCCGTGTGGCGCGCTTGCGCGCGGGTTGGCCGGCTGCGTCCTCGGCCTCGATCTTCTTGAAGGCCGCGATCACACGGGTCACCAGCTCATGCCTGATCACGTCCTTTTCATCCAGCTCGATCACGGCCACGCCCTTCACCCCGCGCAGATGGTCCACCGCTGGCATCAGGCCCGATCGCACCCTTTCGGGCAGATCCACCTGCGTGGTGTCGCCGGTGATAATGAACTTGGCATCGCGGCCCATGCGGGTAAGGAACATCTTCAATTGCGGCAGGCTGGCGTTCTGCGCCTCATCCAGGATCACGAAGGCATGGTCCAGCGTGCGCCCACGCATGAAGGCCAAAGGTGCGATCTGGATCACGCCCGTGTCCAAGTATTCAACCAGCTTGGTGGCGGGCACCATATCGCGCAGCGCGTCGTACAGCGGCTGCAGGTAGGGATCGAGCTTTTCGCGCAGGTCGCCCGGCAAGAATCCCAGGTTCTCCCCTGCTTCCACCGCGGGGCGGGTAAGAATGATGCGGCGCACTTGGCGCTCCTTCAATGCGCGTACGGCCAACGCCACCGCCGTGTACGTTTTGCCGGTACCGGCAGGGCCCACGGCGAAGATCATGTCGTGGTCCCTCACCGCTTGCACCAGCAGTTGCTGGTTGCGGGTGCGGGCCTTCACGCGCAGGCCGGCATTGCCGTGCACGATCACCCCGGCACCATCATCCTCCTCGCTGCCAGTTTCCTCCTCGCCATCGCCGCTTGACATGATCTCATCGAGCACCTTCCTGGGCAATTCATTGTATTTGGCCACGTGCCGCTGCAGTTGGCCGAAGCGCTCGAGGAACAATTCCACGTCCTCATCGGGGCCGATCACGCGCATTTCGTTGCCCCTGGCCACGAGGTTCAACTTGGGGAAGATCTCGCGGATGGCCCGCAGGTTCCTGTCGTTCGGGCCCAGTATCAGGACAGGGTCAACAGTGGTAAGATGAATGGTACGCTGGCTCAAGGTATTGCTATAGGCCCGGCAGTTGTGGCACGGGCGGTTAATTTTGACCGGTCGAAGGTAAGCGCAACTTGAGTGCCAATGGCGATCATCACCCTTCTGTCGGACATGGGCACCAGCGACCATTATGTGGCCGCTGTGAAGGGGGCCATCTTGCGCCAGTTGCCCGGTGCCGTGATCGCTGACATCAGCCACAACATCGCCCCGTTCAACAACATGCATGCTGCGTTCGTGCTCCGCAATGCGTGGCATGAATTCCCCGAAGGCACCATCCACATCATCGGTGTGAACCCGGGCTCCGACAGCAAAACACCGCACATTGCCGTGCGCCACAAAGGGCACTACTTCATCGGTGCCGACAATGGCATTTTCTCCATGCTCTTCGATGAGCCCGCTGAGGTGGTGTACGGCCTTACGCTGAAGCTGGACACCGACCATCGGCTGTTCCCGGTGAAGCACATTTTCGTGAAGGCGGCCTGCCACCTCGGCCGTGGCGGAACGATAGAACTGTTGGGCCGGCGGCTCGACCAAGTGCAGCAGCAATTGATGCCGCGTGCCGTGCTGATGGAGGACGCCATCAAAGGCCAGGTGATCCATGTGGACCATTACGGCAACGTGATCACCAACATTACCGGCCAGCTTTTCAATTCCTTGGTGCGCAACCGCCCGTTCGTGCTTACCATTGGCCGCTCCAGGCACAACATCCGCACGTTGCACAAGCACTACTCCGATGTGGCACCGGGCGAAAAGCTCGCCTTCCTCGGCGATTCCGGCTACTTGGAGATCGCGGTGAACAAGGGTGTGAAGGCCAGCGGCGGCGGGGCCTCCCAATTGCTGGGCCTGAAGGTGAACGACGTGATACGCCTTGAACTGGAACAAACCGCCCAACGCACGGCTGCAAGCTGATGGTGGTACGCTTGGTGAAAATGACCTTCCGGCCCGGTGAGGTGAAAAATTTCCAGGCCCTTTTCGGTGAATGGCGCCATGAAATATTGGACAGCCCAGGCTGCCTGCGGCTGGAACTGCTTCACGACAAGCACGACCCGCGCATCTTCTTCACCCACAGTTACTGGGCAACGGAGGAAGACCTGGAACAATACCGCCGGTCCGAGGTGTTCGCGCGGGTATGGCCTGTGACCAAGGCCCTTTTTGCCGAACGCGCCGAGGCATGGTCATTGCATTTGGAACATAGCATGAACGTTGGCCGTACCGGTCAACCTTCGCCCCGACCATGAAACAACTCATAACCCTCCTCGCCACCGCCTGTTCAATGCTGGCCACAGCCCAAGGCGACGCCGCCGCGGTGCTCCGCTCGGCCAACAAGGCATACGCCGCCGATCAACTGGACAGTGCCCTTGCGCTTGCCGACCGGGCGATCGCCGAGGATCTCGCGTTGCCCGGCGCCCTGAAACTGAGGGGCGACATACACCAGCGGCTGCGCCAATTCGACTTGGCCATGGCGGATTACAAGGCCGCCGAAAAGCAAGACCCTTCAAACCCCCGCTTGTACGTGAGCCGCAGTGCGCTGCACATTACCGAGGGCAACGCCAAGGCCGGCCTGCGCTATGCCGACAAGGCCATAGACCTGGACCCCGGCGATGCCGATGCCTGGTACAACCGCGCTTGGGCCCTTTACCAAAGCAATGAACTGGACGCTGCATTGAAAAGCGTGCGCAAGGCCTTGGCCATAAAGCCCGGTTTCCCTGAAGGACTGTACCTGTCCGGTGTGGTGAAGGCGGCCCGCTATGATGAAAAAGAGGGCGCGCAAGAGATCGCGCAGGCGCTGGAGGCCAAACCGGACATACCCGGTGGGCTGATGAGCCTGGGGGTTGTGCTGTTCGAGGATGGCCGCTACCAAGAGGCCATAGAACGCTTCACGCAGGTGATCGCCAGCGACACCACCGAATTGATGGCCGCCTACTACTACCGGGCCGATTCGCACTACAACCTGGGCGACAAGGAAAGCGCTTGCGCCGATTGGCAACGCAGCATGAAGCTGGGCGACAAGGACGCCGCATTCATCAAGCGCAACTATTGCGACACTGACGCCACCAAGATCCCCAAGAAGCCCAAGCGCAAGCCGCGCACCACCACGATCCAGTTCTGACCCGGCGCCGCCCAAGGCACGGTGCTTCGCCCCAGCTGCCAAACTTTACCAACCGGCCACCGTTGGCCGCAATGCCGCGCGGGCCCTTGGAAGGCTGGGTTAACTTCGCGCCCGCTCCCACCGGCCTTGGCGCAATGGCCTGCCGGCGGGCCGGAACATGCGCGCACTCATCGGCAAGGAAATCAGCGTATTCCTGGGCTCACTCATCGGGCACATGGTCATTGTGGTATTCCTGCTGCTCACAAGCCTGTTCATCTGGGTATTCCCCGGCAATGTGCTCGACAGCGGGTACGCCGACCTGTCACTGCTCTTCCAAGTGGCGCCGTGGGTGTTCCTCTTTTTGGTGCCCGCGGTTACCATGCGCAGCTTCAGCGAGGAAAAACGCACCGGCACCATAGAACTGCTGCTCACAAAACCTTTGAGCGAATGGCAATTGGCGCTGGCCAAGTACCTGGCCGCCCTGGCCCTGGTGCTGCTCGCCCTGTTGCCCACGCTGGTTTACTGGTACAGCATCGGCAGCTTGGCGGTGCCGGAATGGAACCTCGATAACGGCGGCATCAGGGGCAGCTATATCGGGTTGTTCTTCCTGGCCTCCACCTTCACGGCCATCGGCATTTTCTCCAGCGCGCTCACCGAAAACCAGATCGTTGCCTTTCTGATCGCCGTACTGCTCTGCTTCACGCTGTACGTGGGTTTCGACCTGGTGGCCGATTTCAGCGCCATGGGCGCGCTGGAAGGCACGCTGAAGAACCTCGGCATCCAACAGCATTACACCAGCATGAGCCGCGGGGTGCTTGACCTGCGCGATGTGCTCTATTTCCTGGGGGTGAACGCCATCGCCCTGCTCTCCACCCGTACTGTGCTGCAAAGCCGCAACTGGTGATGAAAAGCCTTGAACAAGCCACCAGAAAAGCTGCCGGGCTGCTGCAACTGGCCATCGGCATGGCCTGCGTGCTGCTCGTGGTCTTCATCGGCTCGTTCATCCGCCTGCGCGCCGACCTCACCAGCGAGAAACGGTACACACTTACCCCGGCCACGCAGGAACTGGTGGACGGCCTGGATGACGTGGTGTTCGTGAAAGTTTACCTCACCGGCGACCTGCCCGCTGACCTGCAGCAATTGAGCGGCAGCCTGCGCGACCTGCTGGACGAGATGCGCGTGCGCAATCCGGGCATGCTGCAATACGAATTCACCGATCCCAGTGCCGCCGCGGATGACAAAACGCGCAATGCCACCTACCAGCAATTGCAGGAGGAGGGTCTTCAGTACACCAGCATACGCATGCGGGGCAAGGGCTCGCAGAGCGAAATGATCGTATGGCCCGGGGCCATGCTCAGCTACAAGGGCAAGAACCTGCCGGTGCAGCTGCTGAAGTCGCAGTTGCGCGCCACCGATGCCGAAGCGGTGAACCGCTCGATCAACAACCTGGAGTATGAATTGGCCAGCGCGATCCGCCAGATCACCAACCCCTACCGCCCGCGCGTGGCCTTTATTGAAGGGCATGGCGAACTGGACAAGCTGGCCAGCCAGGACCTGTACACGGCACTGGGCGAGCAGTACGATGTAAGCCGGGTGAAGATCGATGGCAAGATCGATGCGCTGAGCGAGAAGCCCGAGGGCACCAACTACAGGGTGAACAGTTACGAGGCCATCATTGTGGCCAAGCCCGACAGCTTCTTTACGGAAAAGGACCGGTTCATCCTGGACCAGTTCGTGATGAACGGCGGCAAGGTGCTGTGGGCCCTGGATGCCATGGACCCGCACTTGGACAGCCTGCGCATCAACCAATTCTCAATAGCCACCCCGTTGGACCTAGGGCTGGACAACCTGCTCTTCGCCTACGGCGTGCGCATCAACAAGGACCTGCTGTTGGACAAGCAATGCGCCCCGATCCAGTTTTTCACGCGCCCCTACGGCGAGCAGCCCAAACTTGAAACGCGCCCCTTCCCTTTTGAACCTTTGGTGGTGCCCACCAGCGACCACCCGATCGTATCCAACATCGACCCGGTGCACCTTAAAATGGCCAGCAGCATCGACACCATCGGGCTGGACAGTGCCCACAGCACCATACTGCTGGCCACCTCGCGGTATTCCCGTGCGCTGCGCAACCCCGTGCGCATAACCGGTGCCGTGGTGGACATGGACCTGGGGCTGGAGAAGAGCACCACGCCCTACCTGCCGGTGGCGGTGCTCACCCAAGGAAAATTCCATTCGGCCTTCAGCGGGCGGCTTTCCATGCCGGACAGCGTACTGCGCGCCATAGGCTATCGCGAATGGAGCCGCCCCACCGCCATGATCACGGTAAGCGACGGCGACGCGATCGCCAACCCGGTGAACCGTGAGCGGGGCATCTACTACCCGCTGGGCTTCGAGCGCGCCGCCAACGCCAAGATCTTCGGTAACCGGGAGTTCTTCATCAACGCCATGAACTACCTGCTGGACGACAAAAGCCTGATCAGCATTCGCTCGCGCGCGATCCGTCTGCGCCAACTCGACCCGCAGCGCGTGGAGAGCGACCGCACCCAGATCCAAACAGCGAACGTGGTGCTGCCCATTGTGCTGGGGCTGCTGGGGGGTGCCGCTTTCCATTTGCAGCGCAAACGCCGCTTCGCCAGAAAAAAATGAAGAAGAAATGGATCCCCCTGCTGCTGCTGGGCCTGTTGGGCGCGGTGGCGTGGTGGCTTTGGAACAAGGACACCGGCAGCACATTGGCAGGCCCGCTCACCGATTTCGCCATAGCCGACACCGCCAAGGTGGACCGCATTTTCATTGCGGAAAAAACCGGCGGCACCGCCGACCTGCGGCGCACACCGCAAGGCTGGACCATCAACGGCCTGCCCGCCAAAGGCTTCCAAGTGGACCTGTTGCTGAAGACCTTCAAGCGGGTGGAACTGCGGGCGCCCGTGCCCAAAAGCATGGAGGCCAATGTGCTGCGCGTGATGGCGGGCACCGCTAAAAAAGTGGAGATCTACACGGGGGGAAGCAAGCCCGCCAAGATCTGGTGGATCGGAGGCTCCAATGCCGATCACTACGGCACATACATGGTGCTGGAAATACCGGGGAAGGGACGCAGCAGTGTTCCGTATGAAATGGGCATGACCGGCTTTACCGGCGTACTGAACACGCGTTTCCATACGGTTGAGGACGATTGGCGCAGCAGCACGATCACCAACTACCCACGAATGGCCGAGATCAGCGAAGTGAAGCTGGAAATGCCGCTGCGGCCCGAATGGGGCTACACCATCCGCTACGAAGGTGGCGGCAAACTTTCGCTGTTCAACAGCCAAGGCGAAGCCGTGCCCATGGACACCGCCCGCGTGCAGGACGCCATGCTGGCGTTGCGCCAAGGCAGCTTCGAGGGCTTTGAGCGCGACCTGTCCGCACACTCCCGCGATTCGATCCTTGGCTCGGCCCCTTGGTACGTGCTCAGCATCACCTCCACCAACGGCGTGCAGCGCATACCGTTCTGGAGGAAAGACCCGCGGCCGGGGGAAAAGGACCTGGACTTCAACCCTGTGCTGGAGGACCGCGACCGCATGTACGCCTTGGTTAACGACACGGCCCTGGTGGTGGTGCAGCGCTTTTGGTGGGACCGCATCGCGCGGCCATTGCCCACCTTGCAGCCGGGCATACCACACCTTTGAACCCGACCCCATGCGCCCGAACGAGATCGCCCAGCTCATCCGCCTGGAATGGCAGTTGGACAGGCGCCAGAAGCATGTTTGGGGGAGCATGGCCCTGTACGTGATCAGCACCGTTTACGTGTGCTACCAGGCGGTGCACCACATCTTCGACATCCCGGTCTGGAACGCGCTGTTCTGGATCATTCTGCTGTTCGCTGCCTTCAATGCCTTGGCCCGCTCGTTCCAGCGTGAGAACGGCGGCCGGCAATTGTACCTGTACACCTTGGCAGCGCCCCGCAGCGTAGTGCTTGCGCGCACCGTGTACAACTGCCTGATGATGGCCGTGCTGAGCGTGCTGAGCCTGGCCGCCTATGTGCTGTTCATCGGCTCGCAACCGCTGGAAGGTGCACGCACCGACATCTTCCTGGTGACGGTGGTGGCCGGCGGGGCCGGCTTCGCCTTGCTGCTCACCCTCATTTCCGCCCTGGCGGCACGCGCCGGCAACGGCATCGGCCTTATGGCGGTGCTGGGCTTCCCCATTGTGCTGCCCATGCTCATGAGCACCATGAAGGCCAGCAAATTGGCCCTGGACGGGTTGGGCTGGAACGTTACCGGCAAGTACGTGCTCTGGCTGGTGCTGATCGACCTGATCACCGTGGCCTTGGCCTGGTTGCTCTTCCCTTACCTTTGGCGCGACTGATGAAAGGCTGGTGGTGGAAGTTGCTTTCTGTGCTGCTGCTTCTGTTCGTTGTAGTGGTCGGCCTCCGCACCCCGTTGGGTCCCGCCATTGTGCACAGCTCGATCGACCGCATTGCACCGGGCGAGATCAAATTCACCGCGACCGGCTACAACACCCACTTTGCCCAAAGCCCCAACAAGGCTTGGCTGGAAAATGACGGCCAGCTCGTTTGCGCCTCGTCCGCCACTCCCCTTTCGGACACCGGGCTGGAACTGGTATTCACCGTGCCGGAAGGTTTCCGCAACCACCTGACGAGCCTTTGGGCCTGGAATGCGCAGGACGGCACCACGGTGCTGCGCGAGGCCTTCTTCACCGAAGGGCTGGGCACCGGCATCGTCGGGCAGGAATGCAGCGCCGAACTGGGGCTTCGCAGCGGCTTCTCCTTCCCCAACCGCTCCATCCTCAACGAAACCATCCGCAACCTTTTCTTCCACGTGCCCATGTGGTTCACCATGATGGTGCTGATGACCATCGCATTCTGGCAAAGTTTGGTGGTACTGCGGTCGGGCAGCCTGAAGGCGGACCAACGGGCCTTGTCCGCCGTGGACACTAGCCTGCTCTTTGCGGCCCTTGGCCTGGTAACGGGCAGCATTTGGGCCCGCGCCACGTGGGGTGATTGGTGGACCAACGACCCGAAACTGAACGGGGCGGCCGTTGCGGTGCTGATCTATGCCGCCTACCTGGTGCTGCGCGGATCGGTGCCCGACCTGCACAAGCGTGCCCGGCTGGCGGCCATCTACAACATCTTCGCCTACGTGCTGATGCTGGTATTCACCATGGTGCTGCCGCGGCTCACCGATAGCCTGCACCCCGGCAATGGCGGCAACCCCGCATTCAGCCAATATGACCTGGACAGCAGCCTGCGGGCGGTGTTCTACCCGGCCGTGCTCGGCTGGATCCTGCTGGGCACTTGGGCATACACGCTGCACTTCCGCGCGGCGCAACTGAAACAGCATGCCGATGAAACAAATGATCGTTAACAGGCTGACAGGAATCATCCTTACGCTGGCCTTGCCCATGAGTACCTTCGCGGCATCCGGCGCACCGGGCTGGCTGCAGGAGCGGATGTACGCATCCGGAAAGATCAATACGGTGGTGATGGTGGTGGCGGTAGTACTCATCGGGATCGCCATCTGGATGCTCCTCCTGGACCGCAGGCTCGCCAAGCTGGAAAAGAGATACAAGGAACGTAATTGATCCAAGCATGAAACGCACGCACATCATTGCCCTGGTCATTATTGCTGTGGCCGTGGCGGCCCTGGTGGGCTCGTTGAGCGATAGCAGCAGCTACGCCGACCTGAGCGAGGCCTTTGCACGGCCCGACCGTGAATTCCATGTGGTGGGCACACTCGACCGTTCGGAGCCCATTGTGTACGAGCCCAGCGTGAATGCCAGTTTGACCTCCTTTTCCATGGTGGACCTCAACGGCCGCAAGTGCCGGGTGAACCTGGCCATGGCCAAGCCCAACGACCTCGAACGCTCGGAACGGCTGGTGCTGATCGGAAAGGCCAGCGCCGACGGTGAATTCCATGCCAAGGACATGCTGATGAAATGCCCCAGCAAGTACAACGAGGAAAACCAGGTGACCGCAGGGCTGTGATCGCCATGCGGCCGCCCGTACCCCAACACCGATCCTTGTGATCACCCACAGTGGACAATCCCATCGCTTACGTTGGTGAACATGCCTGGGCCGGACAGCTCGGGCACTTCCTCACCATTCTTTCCTTCACGGCCGGGCTGCTCGCCTTGGTGGCCTATATCCTTTTCACCAACACGCGCGACATAGGCTGGCGCACCTTGGGCAGGGCCGCCTTCCGCATACAGTCCGCCGCCATCATCGGCATCGTGGTCACGCTGTTCGTGATGCTGTTCAACCATTGGTTCGCATACGAT
>JBIQMI010000077.1:0-12670 GCA_044463585.1 Cryomorphaceae bacterium | reverse complement strand
CGATGTGTGCCCCGTGGGCGCACTCACCGACCGCACCTTCCGCTTCTCCAACTGCGTGTGGTTCAGCAAGCCCATGAACGCCCACCGCGATTGCGACAAGTGCAGCGGCAAGACCACTGTGTGGCTTAAAGGCCATGACGTGCTGCGGGTGACCGGGCGCAAGGACCAGTGGGGCGAGGTGGAGGAATTCATCTGCAACACCTGCCGCTTCGAGAAGAAGAACACCGCCGATTGGGTGATCGAGGGGCCGCGCAACGTGGACCGCCACAGCGTGATCTCCACCGGCCACTATGTGCTGCCCGTGAAACAGAAAGTGCTCGACCACCCCGCGCCCAACGTGCCCGAGTTGGCCCAGTTGAAGCCCGCCAAGAAAACGCCATGATCAGCACAGCGATCTTCCTGCTCATCCTCTTCGTGATCACGCTTACCGTGGCCGCGTACTCCACCTACGGCGAACGCAAGGTGGCCGCCTTCATGCAGGACCGCATCGGGCCCAACCGTGCTGGCCCCTTCGGGCTGCTCCAGCCCTTGGCCGATGGCGTGAAAATGTTCATGAAGGAGGACTTTGTGCCCCAAGAGGCCAACCGCACCCTGTTCTTCCTGGGGCCGGCCGTGGCCATGACCGTGGCCCTGATCACCGGAGTGATCATCCCATGGGGAGGTACGCTTACCATAGGCGATGTTTCCGTGAACCTCCAGGGCATGAATCCGGAGGTGGGCATCCTGTTCGTTTTCGCCATGACCGGCATTGGCGTGTACGGGATCATGCTGGGCGGCTGGGGCAGCAACAACAAGTACTCGCTGCTCGGCGCCATACGCGCGGCCAGCCAAATGGTGAGCTACGAACTGGCCATGGGCCTCAGCATTGTGGCGCTGGTAATGATGACCGGCACCCTGAGCATGGGCGGCATTGTGGAATACCAGATCGAGCACGGCTGGAACGTGCTGTACCAGCCCCTCGGCTTCCTCATCTTCATCACCTGCGCATTCGCCGAAACCAACCGCTCGCCCTTCGACATGCCTGAGTGCGAGACCGAACTGGTGGGCGGCTACCACACCGAGTACAGCAGCATGAAGCTCGGCTTCTACCTGTTTGCCGAGTACGTGAACATGTTCATCAGCAGCGCTGTGATGGCCACGCTGTATTTCGGGGCCTACCACGTGCCCGGCCTGGCCAACACTGGCTGGGACCCCAACCTGATCACTGTGATCGGCGCGGCGGCCATGTTCGCCAAGACCTTCTTCTTCATCTTCTTCTTCATGTGGGTACGGTGGACGCTGCCGCGTTTCCGCTTCGACCAACTGATCAACCTGGGGTGGAAAGGCCTGATCCCCTTGGCCATCCTCAACATCCTCATCACCGCAGGTATAATGCTTGCACAAGGCCAGATCACGCTATGAGCCTCGCCAACACACCCGCGGCCGGGGGCGGCTTTGCTTCACTCTCGGGCCGCTCAAAGCAAGTGAGCCACAAGAAGATGACGCTCATGGAGCGCATCTATATCCCTGCCATCCTCATCGGGCTGTGGATCACCATCAAGCACTTCTTCCGCCTGAAAAAGGCCACCATACAGTACCCTGAGCAGGAAAGGCCGCGCAGTGCCGTGTACCGCGGGCGCCACGTGCTGAAGCGCGACGAGGAGGGCCGCGAACGCTGTGTGGCCTGTGGCCTGTGCGCCTTGGCCTGTCCCGCGGAAGCCATCACCATGACCAGCGGTGAGCGTAAAAAGGGCGAAGAACACCTGTACCGCGAGGAGAAGTATGCGGTGACCTACGAGATCAACATGCTGCGCTGCATTTACTGCGGCCTATGCGAGGAAGCCTGCCCCAAGGAGGCCATCTTCCTTACCGATCGCCTGGTGGAGGCCGATTACCAGCGCAAGCCGCTCGTGTTCACCAAGGAAGAACTGGTGGAACCGATCGACCAGCGCGTGGACATCACCAAGCGGCTTACGCCCGAGGTGCTCAAGTTCAAGGAGAACAAGAAGTTCGCCCACAACCGCCTTTCGGGCGTACAGCCCCGCCGTTGAGGCTGTCCCACCCCGTACATTTCGCCCATGGGCACCGGTCGCATGGAGGCATTCAGCGATGGCGTGATGGCCGTGGCCATCACCATTATGGTGCTTGAACTGAAAGCGCCGGAAGGCACCGGCCCGGCTGAGTTATGGGCATTGGCACCGAAATTCCTGAGCTACCTTCTCAGCTTCGTGTACATCGGCATTTATTGGAACAACCACCACCACCTGATGCAGGCCACAGGCAAGGTGAACGGTGCCGTGCTTTGGGCCAACCTGCACCTGCTGTTCTGGCTCGCCCTGGTGCCTTTCACCACCGCTTGGGTGGGTGAGCACCATTTCGCGCCTTGGCCCACCGCGGCATATGGGGCCGTGCTGTTGATGGCCGCCGTGGCCTGGGCCATCCTACAGGCGGCCATCATCCGCATGCAGCGCGAAAATTCCCTGGTGGCGCGAGCGGTGGGCCGCGACCTGAAGGGCAAGCTCTCGGCCGTGCTGTACGTGGCGGGCATCGTCCTTTCCTTCACTTGGCCGCCCGCTGCGGCAGCGGTTTACGGGCTCGTGGCCTTGCTATGGCTGGTGCCGGACAGGCGTTTCGAGCGGGTGCTCACGCAGGAACGGACCCTCTAGGCCCGGTGATCAATGCCGCTCATCAGCGCTTGGGCCATACAGCCCCGGCACCGGCACGTCCAATAGGCGCAGGTAAACCGTAAGCTGCCCGCGGTGGTGCACCATATGCTGAAGCTGTGTGGTGTATGCATCGCACCGGGTCGTGCTGCTGATCACGGCACCGTCACGGCGCATCTCCCACTTCTGGTCAAGGTCGATCGCACCCGCTTCGGCCAATGCCTGCTTCGCCTGTGCGGATTTCGACTCCCACAATTCCATGATCTCTTCCACCGAGGCGGGAGGTGCCGGATAAGGGATGCCGCTGCGCACGAAATCGAAGTGGTCCAGTTGGGTGATGCGGGTGAACCAATGCGGCAGTTCGGCCAAATGCTGGCCCAACCGCCCAAGGGTCATCGACTTTTCGTGCGGCTTCCAGAGCAATTTATCGCCGGGCAACCGCTCAAGCACCCGTTTATTGCCGGCCACAATGTTGTCGAGCTCCCGCCCGACCGTTTCCAGGAATGTCATGCGGTGAAGTTAACGGCCACAAGGCGTGGTTGTGCGCCAACATGTCGCGCCCATTGTTCCGGCCCAAGCGGAACAGCGCGTGGTCCGTCTTTGGCCACGAAGGACCAGCCCTTCCCGCCGAACCGGCAGCCCACGGACCGTGGGAACGATTTTTGCACGGACCGGGGCAATGCGCCTTTCAACCCTCGGCATGCTCGCGCTGGCCTTTATGTCCTGCGCCCCTGCCGAACCAACCGATACCATGGACCAACGCCAACCACAAACAACCAGGGACAGCAATCCCTACTATTCCACCACCGATACCACCACGCTCAACGTGCCCGACACGGAATGGAAGCGCGTGCTGGACCCTGAGACCTATTTCATCGCGCGCCAAAAAGGCACCGAACGGGCCTTCACCGGCAAATACTGGAACACCGAGGGCAACGGCCTGTACCGTTGCGCCGTGTGCGGCAACGCGCTCTTCCGCTCCGAGGCAAAATTCATGAGCAGTTGCGGCTGGCCCAGCTTCTTCGAAGCGATGCGCCCCAACAGCGTGCATTACGAGCCCGATAATAGCTACGGCATGCAGCGCACCGAAGTGCTTTGCGGGCGCTGCAACAGCCACTTGGGCCACATTTTCGACGATGGCCCCCCACCCACCGGAAAGCGCTTCTGCATGAACTCGGCCGTACTCCAATTCGAGCCGGGGGCGTAGGGGGTGGCCCGCAGGCAGGCTTCCGCCGAGGGGTGGGGCGCTTCCTCTCCCTTCCCTTCTCTCTTTCCTTTCCTCCCTCTCCTCCTTTTCCTTCCTCTCCTTCTTTTCCTTCCTTTCCCTCTCTCTCTCACATCTTCTCTCACAAGGATTTCATTCCTCCACCCCACTGGCCTCATCCAGCTCAGCCAGATCCGCAGCGGTCAAACGCAGGTCCGCTGCAGCTGCCAATTCCTCCAACTGCCCTAGTGTGGTGGCGCTGGCGATCGGCGCGGTCACCAGCGGGCGCGAGATCAACCAGGCCAAGGCCACGGTGGCCTGCTTGCAACCGTGCCGCTCCGACACGGCATCCAATGCCTGAAGGATCCGCTGGCCCCGCGGCTTCAGGAAACTTTCCATGCCGCTGCCGCGCACGCTTTTGCCCAGGTCGCCGCTGGAGCGGTACTTGCCGGTGAGGAAGCCACTGGCCAAGGAGTAATAGGTGAGCACGCCCAGGCCATGCTGGCCGCAGATCGGGGCGTATTCTTCCTCGAAGCTGTGCCGGCTGAAGAGGTTGTAGCGCGGTTGCAGCGAAACGTACGCGGGCAGCCCAAGGTCGCGGGCCACTTGCATGGAGTGCTCCAATCGGCCCGGGCCCAGGTTGGAGGCACCGATCCAACGCACCTTGCCTGAACGCACCAGTTGGTCCATGGCCGAGAGTGTTTCCTCCACGGGCGTTTCAAGGTCGTCCCAATGGGTCTGGTACAGGTCGATGTGGTCCGTGCGCAGGCGCTTGAGCGATTGCTCAACGGCGCGCAGGATGTACGCCTTGCGCAGGTTCCTGCCCTCGCCCATGTCGCTGCCCACCTTGGTGGCGATGACCACCTTGTGGCGGTTGCCGCGCGCATGCAGCCAGTTGCCGATCATTGTCTCCGATTCGCCGCCCACGTTCCCCTCCACCCAACGGGGGTAGGAATCGGCCGTATCGATCAGGTTGAAGCCCTTTTCCAAAAAAGCATCCAGCAAGCGGAAACAGCCCTGCTCGTCCACCGTCCAACCAAAAACATTCCCCCCAAAGGCCCAAGGCGCCACCATCAGGTCGCTGTGGCCCAGCTTGCGTTTTTCCATCCGTGCCAAGGTAAGGATCGAATACCTTCGGGATCTAAACCCCGGAACCATGCCTAGGACCTTGACCTTGTTCATTTTGCTGCTGCTGGCGCACAGCTTGGCCGCCGGTCCGCAAATGGCCGCCGATACCCGCGCCGGCCTGTTGGAACTGCAACTAATGGCCCAAAAGCAACCCGATCCAAGCAAGCTTGCCATGGAGTTGCAGGGCCGCTACCCGGCCGCGCTGGTAAACGGCCGGTGCATGATCGGCTTTCTCGGAAAGGCGCTCCCCCATTTCGACGCTGCCGGGCTCGGCAAGGCCGTGCACCTCGGCAGCCGCGTCGGCAACATCGTTTCCTTCCGCGTGGATGCCTACCACTTGGACCTGGTGGAGGGCTTGCCCGGATTTGCCTATGTGGAATTGGCCGGGCTGGCACGTCCCAACATGGACAAACTGGTGCGTTCCATCCATGCCGACAGCGTGCAACAAGGGATCAATTTGCCGCAACCTTATTCCGGCGAAGGCGTGCTTATCGGCGTGCTCGATTGGGGCTTTGACTATACCCACCCATGTTCTACGATACGGCCATGGCCCAAAGCCGGGTGGTGGCCGCATGGGACCAG
Organism: Cryomorphaceae bacterium; assembly: GCA_044463585.1. Taxonomy (GTDB): domain Bacteria; phylum Bacteroidota; class Bacteroidia; order Flavobacteriales_F; family PHOS-HE28; genus PHOS-HE28. The sequence continues at coordinate 7,114 of JBIQMI010000077.1, read as the reverse complement.
TTCCGCCAAGGCGGCAATGCACCGGCGGGCTTCGGCTATGGCGCGGAATTCAATGGCACCAGCGAGCTTTTCGCGGCCGGTAGCGATACCGCCAACATTTACAGCTATGCCCTGCACGGCACCCACGTGGCCGGTATTGCGGGTGGTGGTGGCGCGGGCACCAATTACCGCGGCGTGGCCTTCGGCGCGGAATACCTCTTCTGCACCTTCCTGGTGGATGCGGCGGCGGCCATCGACGGCGTGGCCTGGATGCAGCAGAAAGCCCAGCAACAGGGCAAGCGCCTGGTGGTGAACATGAGCTGGGGCCTGTACCACATGGGCACGTTGGACGGCAATTCCCTGCTGAGCCAAGCGTATGACCAATTCGCCGATGAAGGCGTGGCGATCGCTGTGTCCGCCGGCAACAACGGCGATGTGAATTTCCATATCCGGCACAGTTTTGAAGCGGACACGCTGACCAGCCGTGTGCAGTTCTATCCGTTCACGGCAAACCCGAACATGTACGGCCAAAGCTTGATCGCCTGGGGCACGCCGGGTGAACATTTCAGCGCAAGGCTGCGCGTGCTCGATGGCAATTATGAAACCTACATGGAATCGCCATGGATCCATACCGCGACGCAAGCGGCCTACGTGGACACCTTCCTTGCCGTGGGCACGGATACGGTGTACCTGAAGATCACCTGTGATGCCGCGCACCCCCTGAACGGCAGGCCGCATCTGCGCTTGCGCGTAAAGAACCGGTACAACCTTCCCGTACTGCTCTTGGCCACGGCCGCTTCCGGCGAGGTTCATTTCTGGAACGTAACCGACCTGGAGACCGATGTGGGCAACTGGGGACAGGCCTTCTTGACCGGCCAGGCCGATTGGACGGCCGGCAACAAGGAGTACGGCGTTGGGGAGCCCGCATGCACCGAAAAGGTGATCACCGTGGCCGCTTGCAACTCCACGCTTTGGACGCCCTTGGGCAGCCCGTACGGCGGAATCATCGCCGGTTTCTCTTCCTATGGGCCAACCCTGGATGGCCGCAGCAAGCCGGACATTACCGCGCCGGGCATTTCCGTGGCCTCCAGCATCAGTTCGTTCACGGATAACAGCTATACGCCCCTCACCAGTGTGAACTTTAACGGGCGCAATTATCCATTCGCCCGGCTCAGCGGAACCAGTATGGCCGCACCCGCTGTCACGGGCACCATCGCATTGATGCTACAGGCCGATCCCAACCTCAGCCCGGCCGAGATCAAGAGCATTATCCGCACCACGGCCATCACCGATGATCATACCGGGGTGATACCACCCGGCGGCAGCCCGCGCTGGGGCATGGGCAAGCTGAACGCCTATCGTGCGGTTACCGAAGTGCTCCATGTTACAGCCGTGCAGCAGCAGGACCGCATGCAATTGAATTTTTGGCCCAACCCCGGAAAGGACCAGGTGATGGTGGAGCTGCCACACCTAATGCCGGGTGCGCAATTGCAGGTGCGCGATGCATTGGGCCGGTTGGTGCTGGCGCGCCAGCTCGAACAGGCAGGGACCATAACGCTCGATACCAGGCAATGGACCGGCGGCGTGTATTTCCTAAGCCTGGAAAACGCGGGGCAACGGGCAATGGGAAAAGTGGTCGTGGAATAGTTCGTGAGACTCAATTCCACCAAACCGCATATCCTTTACGCCGTAGTTCCAGCGCGAGGCCTTTCTCAATTTCCAGCGCCTCTGCCCGGCTCAACGGCCCGATATCGCTGTACAGGCTCGGCCGCAGGTACAGGCCATACTTGCGCACGATCTCCGAGGAGAGCTTGTGGCCTTTGGCGTTCCGGTGGCCGGTCTTGTGCTCCAGAAAACGCTCTTGCGGGGTCTTGCCCGTTTGCCCCACGTACAGGCATTCCAGCACGCCGTTGTACTGCGGGTTCGCCTCGCGGAACTTGCGGTCCTCGGTAAAGACCTTACGGCTGAGCTCGATCACGTACACGGTGTAGGCGGTGGGCATGGCTGGTTCAATTTGCCGTTTCGCCAAAGTACCGATTCGGTGGAATGATCCGCCCGGTAAGCGATCCCTGCCATCACATCGCGCCTGCTTCGTTCCTTTGCCTTTGAATGCGATGAGAGGGAGAGACTGAGAGCGGTGCAGCGATAGGGCGGTTGAACAAGGTGTCCCCGCAATGCGCTTTCCCCCACCCTCAAATCCATCCGCTGTACTTCTGTGTGATTCACGCGCTTTCTAACTTTCTCTCTTCCTCGTCCATTCCATTTCTTTTGCCCCCTTTCCCATTCTGGAACAGACATGACCCCGATCAAATCGATCCTTGATGACCCCGCCCTTACACATACCACGGTAACCGTGGCGGGCTGGGTGCGCACTTTCCGCAACGACCGTTTCATCGCGCTGAACGATGGCAGCACGATCCGCAACCTGCAATGCGTGATCGACCAAGCAAAGGTGGACGAGGCGACGCGTCACCGCTTTACAACAGGCGCGGCTGTGAAGTGCACAGGCACCATCGCGGAAAGCCAAGGCAGTGGCCAACGTGTTGAAATGCAGGTGACGGAGGTGGAAGTGCTGGGCGACAGCGACCCCAACGCTTATCCCATCCAGCCGAAGAAGCACAGCCTCGAGTTCCTCCGTGAGAACGCGCACCTGCGTTTCCGCACCAACACCTTCAGCGCGGTGTTCCGCATACGGCACCAGGTGAGTTTCGGCATCCACGAGTACTTCGACGGCCTGGGCTACAACTATTTCCACAGCCCCATCATCACCGCCAGCGATGCGGAGGGCGCGGGGGAAATGTTCCGGGTGACCACGCTGGACGCCAAGCAGCCGCCCCTCGCCGAGGATGGCGCCGTGGATTGGAGCGAGGACTTCTTCGGTGCAGAAAGCCACCTTACCGTTAGCGGCCAGCTACAGGCCGAGCTGGCCGCCTTGGCCTTGGGCAAGGTGTACACCTTCGGGCCCACGTTCCGGGCGGAGAACAGCAACACCGCGCGCCACCTCGCCGAATTTTGGATGATCGAGCCGGAGGCGGCCTTCATGGACCTGCACGGCAACATGGACCTGGCCGAGGGCCTGTGCAAGCACCTGATCAAGCGCGTGCTCGAAAAGAGTGCCGACGACTTGGCCTTCCTCGATCAGCGCTTGGCGGAGGAGGAGAAGCAAAAACCCCAACAGCAGCGCAGCGAAATGGGGTTGGTGGAGCGCCTGAAGTTCGTATTGGAACAACCCTTTGAGCGCATCACCTACACGGAGGCGATCGAGATCCTGCTGCGCAGCAAGCCGTACCAGAAAAAGCAGTTCCAATACCCCGTGGAATGGGGTGTGGACCTGCAAAGTGAGCACGAACGGTACCTGGTGGAGAAGCACTTCAAGAAGCCAGTGATCGTAACGGGCTACCCCGCCAAGGTGAAGGCCTTTTACATGCGCGGCAACGACCCCGGCGACTTCGGGTACACCGAAAAAGGCGACACCGTGGCCGCCATGGACGTGCTATTCCCCGGCATCGGGGAGATCATAGGCGGAAGCCAACGCGAGGAGCGGCTGGACCGCTTGGAGGCCCGCATGGAGGCCATGGGCGTGCCCAAGGACCAAATGTGGTGGTTCCTGGACACGCGCCGCTTCGGCACGGTGCCGCACTCCGGCTTCGGCCTAGGGCTGGAACGCTTCATCCTGTTCGTTACCGGCATGGGCAACATCCGCGATGTGATCCCCTTCCCAAGAACACCGGGCAGCGCCGAGTTTTAATGGCAGGTGAACCGGTTGGTGATCTTCACCCGCTTTTGCGCCGGTAGATAGACATCACGGAGATTATGTTGAACGGCGAGGCGGACTGGTCTATTCCTTCAACACCCTGATGGAATGCGTTCCAATGCCGTTCCGGATCCGCAGGGCATACATCCCGGGCATCAATTCTTCCACGTTCAATGTCAATGGCGCACCCTGAATTTGTGTAGGCCCCAAAACCCTGCGACCCGAACAGTCGAACAATTCCAGAAAACCGGTTTTCGCACCGTCCACCGTCAATCGGTCCTTAAACGGTGATGGCCAGGCACGAAAAGATGAAGTTGACGGGGATTCTTTCAAACCTGTAATAAAGTCGCAAGATTCGGCTATTCCTGTGGTGTAATCCACTTGATCATCGCGGTAGCATCGCAGTCCTAAGATCGGCCCATCAATCCGTAGAACGGTAAAGCTGGCATCAATGAAAAGCAGTCGTGAACCGAACCGCTCGAAGATCGTATCACCCGCTGATTGCCCGGACCCATATGCCACAGTGAGGTATTTCAACGGAGTTCCGTCCAAAAGCACCGTACCGGTATCTGCAACGATCACCTCTACCGGTGTGTCCAACAAGGGGACTGTCCAGCGGTCGCCCGGTCCCGAGCCGAACCAATAGAGGGTATCGAATGCATTGCCATTCCAAATGGATACGAGCGAACCACTCACCGAGGTAAAGTATGCACCGATGTGGCCATGAGATCCGGAGTTGCTGGCGTAATCATGGATATTCCGCATCACCACAAGCTTCTGGCAGGACACGCCAGTGATCACCGTATCTTCAGATCTGGTCATCGACACATAGCCGGTTTGTGTCAGCGTCCACCAGTCATAATACCATTCGCCCGAGGTTGGGGCCCAGACTTGGGCCTGTGTATCGGGGCCGATCAAAGCACTTATGACCAAGGGAATTAAAATGCATCCCTTATTCAATTTGACAACATAATCGCCCAGGTAAGTTTTGGCTTTGGCCAATATTATCCAGGATACTAAGCTTCTTACCACTTTTGGAGCAAGGCTGGCGTGGGCATTCATTGATACATCCATTTAGCAGTTGTTTTCGTTCCATCAGGGGCTGTGACCAGCAGGTTATACAGGCCCGAAGGGAGATGCGATAGGTCCAAATCGAATGGTGCATAGGTTGCTTGCTGTTGGAGTACCATCCTTCCCTTGGTATCAATCACCTCAACGCTGAATTGCACTTGTCCGAGCCAACTCAGTCGAACATGACCTTCGCCTGGATTCGGCCATACGCGAAGAGTGTGCTTGGGCATTTGCACTTCCGCCATACCCACGCTGAGGCTGTTTAACTTGGCAATGAAGGTAATGTTGGTATCACTCACCGTGCCGTCATCAAAGCCCTTGAAGAAGCCGGCCAGATAGATGCTCCCGTCCGTCGCTTGCCCGATCGCATTGACCTGACTGTACATGAACGTTGAATTGTGATCATGCCATAGCCCGCAGCCCCCTCCGGTCAGCGCTGTGCCCAAGAGGTGACCCGTGCTGTCCAGCAGGGCGATGCCCCTCCGCAGTTGCCCGTCCAAGTGGGTGAAACTCCCGCCCACCAAGAGCCGGCCATCCTCCAAGGGCAGCACGTCATGAACGCCGAAGGCGAAATCGCCGAAGAAAAGCTCCGGCAGTTGCTTGTATTCACCATGGTTGTTGAAGGTGGTGTCCAAGGCACCGTCCGGCATCAAGCGGATCAGGTGCATGGTATCGGGCTCATTGGAAAATACGAATTGTCCCCCGGCGAGGATCCGGCCGTTGGGCTGTTCCACCAAGCATGCCGCATAGCCCTTGATGATTTCCGTGTGGAAGGTGTCGTCCAAGCTGCCGTCCGGCCATATGCGCAGGATCCGCCCTTCGGGAAGCCCCTCGTAAGTGTTGTACACGCCGCTCACCAGGAAGCGGCCTTGCGTGGTGGGCTCAAGGGTCCAGATCACTCCATCGGTCTTGCGATATTGGAAGGTGCTGTCCAACATACCATTCGTGTCCACGCGCAGCAGGGAATACCGCCCCGGCGAATTGATCCCCCATTGTTCGCCAAGTCGGTGATCCCCGGTACAGAGCACCATGCCGTCCGCTTGTACATAAACGTCGCCGCCATTGCCATGTAAAAGCCCAGCGTGGAGATAATTCTCCAAGATGGGATTAAAGCCTTGGTCCCTCTCACCGGTTGTGCGGAAATAACGCAGCGGGAAGCCATCAAACGTCAGGTAATAGTAATCCCCAAAAGCAAGGATGTCCCCGTAACCGGGAACTGTGGTCCAAGAGTCGTCCAGGTGACCGTTGGACAGGATCCGGAAAAAGCTGTAAGGGGGGTTAAGAATACCATCGACCCTTACACCTGATCCAGAGGCCAAAATACTCCCATCCTCCAGGGGCAATATGGCGAGCAAACCATTGTTCATGAACCGTGTGCAACGGAACGAGGTATCTAGGGAGAGCGGCATTTGTGCCACTCCGCTGCTGGACGCGAGGGCGACCAGAAGCGAAAAGACCAGGGCTTTCATGGCTTTATTACAAAGCGTTCCGTGGCGATGCGGCCGCCATTGTTCAGCAGTTCTACGCTGTAGGTTCCGGGGGCGTAACCCCGGGTGTCCAACAGCTATTGGCCTTTTCCTAATGACCCGCATGCTGGTATCGGCAATCATTTTGACATTTGCAATGTAATGCAAATTTGGCATGGCCAAATGCGGGCATCCGCATGTCACAATGGACATGGCGTTCATGTAGGACATGAACAAGCCGGGAACGGCAAGGTCACCTCCCGGGGCGGGAAGAATCACAACTTCCGCAACAAGCCCTTCAGATCCACCTTGCCGCCCACGATCTGTTCCAGTTCGGTGATCTTCACACGCTCCTGCGCCATGGTGTCGCGCTCGCGGATGGTGACGCTTTCATCGCCCAGCGTTTCGTGGTCCACGGTAATGCAGTAGGGCGTACCAATGGCGTCCTGGCGGCGGTAACGCTTGCCGATGCTGTCCTTCTCATCGTACTGGCAATTGAAGGAAAGTTTCAGGGTGTCGATGATGGCACGCGCCTTTTCAGGCAGGCCGTCCTTCTTGATCAGCGGCAGCACGGCCACCTTCACCGGGGCCAGCGGCGCGGGTATGCGCAGCACCTCGCGCACTTCGCCGTTCCGCAACGCTTCCTCTTCAAAGGCCGCACTCAACAGCGCGAGGAACATGCGGTCCAGGCCGATCGAGGTTTCAACCACGTAGGGCACATAGCCCTCGTTCGTCTCGGTATCGAAGTAGCGCAGTTTTTTACCGCTTAGCTTTTCGTGGTTGGCCAGATCGAAATCGGTGCGGCTGTGTATGCCCTCGAGTTCCTTGAAGCCCATGGGGAACT
>JBIQMI010000076.1:0-12733 GCA_044463585.1 Cryomorphaceae bacterium | reverse complement strand
CGTGGGTGCCTGCTCCAGCGGCTCGTCGCTCTCTTCGAAGGTGCGGGTATGGTTCAGCACGATGCGGCGTGCATCGGCATTGAATTCCGTTACCATGAAGGGGAGCTTTTCTTCGAGGGCGGCCTTGCTGCCGTCCTCCTTCTTCAGGTTCTTCAGCGAAACGGTTCCCTCCACACCGTAAGGCAGGGCCACGGTGAAGGTGCTTCCGCTACGTGCGATCAAAGTGCCCTCGTGCACGCTGCCCACCTGGAAGGTGTCCGCGAAGACTTCCCATGGGTTCTCCTCCACTTGCTTGTGACCCAAGCTTAAGCGGCGGTTGTCCTTGTCCACTTCCAGCACTTGCACTTCGAGCTCGTCGCCGATCTTGCAGAAATCGCTGGGGTGCTTCACGCGCTTGGTCCAGCTCAGGTCGCTGATGTGGATCAGTCCGTCCACGCCTTCCTCCAATTCGGCGAAGATGCCGAAGTGGGTGAAGTTGCGCACTTTGGCCATGTGGCGCGAGTTCACCGGGTACTTGAACTCGATGTTCTCCCAAGGATCGGCGGTGAGCTGCTTCATGCCCAGGCTCATCTTGCGCTCCTCGCGGTCGATGTTCAGGATCTGCACTTCGATGTCCTGTCCTTCGCTCAGGAAATCCTTGGGGCTGCGCAGGTGCTGGCTCCAGCTCATCTCGCTCACGTGCAGCAGGCCTTCCACGCCGGGGGCCACTTCCACGAAAGCTCCATAATCGGTGGTCACCATCACCTTGCCCTTCACTTTGTCGCCGGCCTTCATCTCGGGGTCCAGGGAGTCCCAAGGATGCGGGTTAAGCTGCTTGAGGCCAAGGGCGATGCGGCGCTTCTCGTCGTCGAAGTCCAAGATCACCACGTTGATCTTTTCGTCCAGTTTCACCACCTCCTCGGGGTGGTTCACGCGGCCGTAGCTCAGGTCGGTGATGTGGATCAATCCGTCCACGCCGCCCAAGTCCACGAAAACGCCGTAGCTGGTGATGTTCTTCACCGTACCCTCGAGCACTTGGCCTTTTTCCAGGCCGCTGATGATCTGCTTCTTCTGTGCTTCGATCTCCGCTTCGATCAATGCCTTGTGGGAAACCACCACGTTCTTGAACTCCTGGTTGATCTTCACCACCTTGAATTCCATGTTCTTGCCCACGTACTGGTCGTAGTCGCGGATGGGCTTCACATCGATCTGGCTGCCGGGCAGGAAGGCCTCGATGCCGAACACGTCCACGATCAGCCCGCCCTTGGTGCGGCACTTCACATAGCCCGTGATGATCTCGTCGCTTTCCATGGCATTGTTCACCTTGCCCCAGGCGTTGTGAACGCGTGCCGTTTTGTGGGAAATGATCATCTGGCCGGATTTGTCCTCCTGCTTTTCAATGTACACCTCCACCTTGTCACCGATGGCCAAATCGGGCTTGTAGCGGAATTCGCTCAAGGGCACTACGCCCTCGGACTTGTAGCCGATATTGATCACGGCCTCCTTCTTGTTCAAGCCTACCACGGTACCCATCAGCACTTCCTTTTCCGAAATGCTGCTCAGGGTTTCCTCGTACGCCTTTTCCACCTCTTCCCGCCCGGCGGCGGCTGCGGGGCCGCTTTCCAGGGCTTCCCAATCAAAGTCCGCGGGTGGTTCGGCGAATTTGACCTTGTTGTTTTCAACTGATGACATGCACTGTCCTTTTGTATCCCGGGCCATGGCGGTACCACCCGGAAGGGTTTTTTAGTTGTTCGGCCCACGGTACCGCTGCGTGGACCTTCCCGAAAAGGGGTGCAAAAGTATGGAAAATATGCCTTCGTTCGCCTCATTCACCATGTAAAACACCGGCTGGCCGGCCACTTCCCTGCGCTGCCTGCGCGGCAATTGCACCAATGGACCGGACCCTACATTTGCCAACCTTGCAAATGCCCGCAACGCCAAGCTCCGCCATGCGCGGTGCACGGCCACAGCGGGGCCACGACCCGACCATGGAATTGTACACGATCGATACCGGATTTTTCAAGCTTGATGGTGGCGCCATGTTCGGCGTGGTGCCCAAGGTGCTGTGGAGCAAGCGCCATCCGGCCGACGCGGACAATTTGTGCACATGGGCCATGCGTTGCCTGCTGGTGAACACGGGCGGGCACCTGATCCTGATCGATAACGGCATAGGCGACAAGCAGGATGCGAAATTCTTCGGCCATTACCACCTCCACGGCGACCAAACGCTGGACGGCTCATTGGCAAAACACGGCTTCACCCGCAACGACATCACCGACGTGTTCCTCACCCACCTGCATTTCGACCATTGCGGCGGGAGCATCATGCGCACAGGAGAAAAGCTAGTGCCCGCATTCCCCAATGCCCATTACTGGAGCAACCGCTTCCATTGGGAATGGGCCACCAAGCCGAACCCGCGGGAAAAAGCCAGTTTCCTGAAGGAGAACATTTTGCCCATTGAAGAAAGCTGCCAGTTGAAGTTCGTGGAGGCGGAACGCGGCCAAGCCACGGACACGCCTTATGTGCGCGATGTATTCCCCGGCTTCGATGTGCTCATGGTGAATGGCCATACCGATGCGATGATGGTGCCCTACATCAGCTACAAAGGCCGGAAGTTGATCTACCTGGCCGACCTGATCCCGAGCAGCCACCACATTCCCGTGCCTTGGGTGATCAGCTACGATACGCGGCCCCTGCTGAGCATGCAGGAGAAGCAGCCCGTGCTGGAAAAGGCCGCCGACGAGGGCTCCGTCCTGTTCTTCGAGCACGACGACCGCGTGGAGTGCGCAACGGTGGAACGCACGGAAAAGGGCGTTCGCCTGAAGGAGACATTCCGCTTGGACGAGTTGTGACCCGCACCGGCTCACCAAAGCTCCATGCCGAACAGGCGGATGGTGGTGTAGGCGAAACCGACGTATACACCATCCGCGCGCACCTCCACCGGGAAAATTTCGGCCGTGCCGGCCCCCCCGGCCCTACTGCGCCCGGTTTGCAGGTCGAAGCCCATGCGGTGGCGTGGGCAAACCAGGTCGGAACCTTCGCACCAACCACCCATGAAGCTGCTGCCTTGATGCGGGCAGCGGTCCAGCAGGGCATGCACCTGGCCTCCTTGGCGCACCAGGCACAGCGCCCTACCGCCCGCATGCACCCTTACCGGCCGGCCTTCCGGAAGGCTGGCCGGGTCACCGTCCAGCACGCGTTTCCACCTGATGCCTTCCACAAACATCAGGGACCAACATACGCACCACGAACACGGAGGTCATAAACGGGCAACCCCCATTCCTCAACTTTCCTTCCCAGGCGGTTTCTTGTTCTGCCATCAAGGTCAGAGGCCAATAGCCAATGACCGCCAACGGGCACTTCGGGCGGGCGGGCCTCGCCAGGGCCATGCACTGCTATCACCGAGGCCGTACTGCGGGGCGTGAACTGTCCTACATGCCACGCGGGCAGGAACTCATACACCCTGCTGCCCTGCCGCACAAGGGCGGGCAGGCTGTCCACCCGTATGATCATGTTCACCCCGGCCTGCCGGGCATGTGCGGCAATGTTGGCATCCACGCGGGGCCCTCCGACCGCAGTGAACACATGCATCGTGCGGCCTTCCACGAAGGCGCAGGTAACCCCTTCACGTTGCTGGTACAAGGCGAATATCCGTTGCCCATTGCGCACCCGGGCGGTGAGCGCCCAGCCGAACAACAGGGCCGCCAACAGCACTAATGTGGCACTGCGCGCCCAACGTGCGCGCTGCACAAGCCAAAAGGCCAACGCCGCAAGCAACGCGTACAAGCCCGCCATGCCCCAAAATCCCACGCGCAGCGCCGCGTAGGCCCCGGGCAGCCACGCAAAGTATTCCGAAAGGAAGCCTAGGAGCATCAACAGCCATTTCAGCAGGAAGCCGATCAGCGGACCCAGCACGGGAACGGCGTGTGTGGCCAACAGCAAGATCCCGCCGTACACGGCGAAGGCCACCAAGCCCACGATGGCCATGTTGGCCGGCAGGAACCAGACCGGGAATGCTTGGAACATGTACAGGCATAGCGGTAGCGTGAACGCCTGGGCGGCGATGCTAACAGTGGCCAACGACCAGAAGAAGGAAAGTACCGGACCATGGGGCGACCAAAGCCCATGAATGGGCCGATAAAGCACCACGATGCCCAACACCGCAAGAAACGACAACTGGAAGCTGAGTTGGTGCAGCATCCCCGGCTCCCAGAGCAGCAGCAGGAAAGCCGCAGTGGCCAAGCTATTCAGTGATTCGGTGCGCCAGCGGACCGTTTCCGCTATGGTGAACAGGGAGAACATCACCGTTGCTCGAAGCACCGAGGGAACGAACCCGGTAAGCCCTGCATAGCACCATAGCGCGGCCAAGGCCAGCACGCCACGCACCATGCGACCGCGGACATCCTTGCCAAGGAACACCAGCGCCCACAGTACGGCCATGTAAATGATGCCCACATGTGTACCGCTTACGGCCAGCACATGGATGGTTCCGCTGCGGACGAAGGCCTGCGTCTGTTCCGCGTCCATCTCGTCGCGCTGCCCCAGCAGCAATGCCTTCACCAATGCCCGTTCGCGCTCGGGCAGGCCGGATGCGCGAAGCCATAGATGCACCTTATTCCGTGCCCGCTCGAAAAAACCTGGACGAAGGGCCACCTCCCCCATGCGCACCCAATTTTCGGCGGGTGCGAATGCCTGGTGGTGCACGCCTTTGCCGGCGGCCCATTGCCGCAGGTCGAAACCGCCGGGGTCCGGTTGGCGTTCGATCCGTTCCACCGTTGTCCGCACCAGGATGGTTTCACCGCGTTGTGGCGCGGCCCGCATCGAATCGGCCATCAACGTCAGCAGCACCCCGCCTTGCGCCGGTTCCCACGCATGGCCCGTGTACGTGCCCACCGCATCAGCCCATACACGCAGGGTACGCGCGCCCCGAACGGGAGGTTCGGCCACGCGGAATGCCCAGCCGCCATGCCCCGCGGGTACATGCGAAAGATGGTCCGGCCGGGCAGACAAACGGTGCATGCCATGCCAAAGGATGCCCATGGCCAGCCAGAGTACCACGAACGATATACCGGTCCATGCGCGTTGGGTGTACCGTTGCCTGCGAAAGGAGACCCAGGCCCATGCAGCAGCGAAAACAACTGTGCCGCACCAAGCCCATGGCAGGGAAACCAGTATATATGGCGCAGAGGCCAAGCCCACCACAAAAGGTACGGTGGCCCGCAACATGGGCGCGCGCTTGAATGCGCGGATGGCGTTAACGTAAGGCCGGTCCATTCAGCAACGCGTTGCATGGCCCGCGCCTGTTGGCCGGGTTCAAAGCCTACCCCACCGATCGGCGACAAGATAGGCCGGCAAGCTGGACCGGCACATCACAAACGAAAAGGCCCCGGAAAGATCCAGGGCCATTGCATGTGTGGAGCCTCCTGTCAGATTTGAACTGACGACCTGCTCATTACGAATGAGCTGCTCTACCGCTGAGCTAAGGAGGCTTGCCGCGCCTGCCCGGCGCGTTCGGGCGGCAAATGTAAAAGCATATCCCGATCGGGCATCGGGCGCCACACAAAAGGCTGGCAAGTCAACCAAACAACCTACGGCATGGCATTCGCTTGCAAGCGTTGAACATACGGCTATCTTTGCCCGCCGCCATGGTAGAACGGAGCAGCATGAAGTTAGTGGAAGCAACGACCGAACAAGCAACAGAGCGTTCCTATTCGGATTACCACGGTAGCGCCGACCTGGCCTTCGATCCCTTGAAGGACCTGAACCTTCCCGCCAGCTACGAAGAAGTGGTGCTGCGCTATAAGCGCCTGCGCCCCGAGAAGATCGACCCGGCGCTGAACTGAGCGCGGCCCCCTGCTTTCTTGGCCATTGAGCACTGTTGCCGCTTGTTCCCCGTACGCCATGCAGGTGGTGATCAGCGGGTTGCGTGATGTCGCGTAACCGCGGCCCTGTGCATCCGGGGCGGGGAAAAAACTTATACTTTCATGGTCTCCAAGCCGGGGTGTCCGGTTTGGCCGTTCTTCCTTTTAATGCCAAACCCTAACGACCATGAAAACCTATGACGCGAAGCACATCAAGAACATCGTGCTGTTGGGAGCGCATGGCAGCGGCAAGACCACTTTGGCCGAAACCATGTTGTTCGAATCTGGATCGACGAGCAGACGGGGACGTGTGGAGGATGGAAATACGATCAGCGACCACGATGAACTGGAACGCGAACGTGGCTACACCACGCAGATCGGTTGCCTTCATACCGAATGGCGGCAGTACAAGATCAATGTTATGGACACCCCAGGCCTGGATGAGTTGTGCGGTGAGACCATGGCGGCCGTGCATGTGGCCGATACCTGCGTACTGGTGTTGAATGCGCGCACCGGGATCGATGGCGGTGCTGAACAGGCTTGGGAAATAGCAGCAGAAGCAAGGCGCCCGGTCATTTTGGCCATTAACCAGTTGGACCAGCCGGACGCGGACTTTGATGCGGTGCTGGAGCAGGCGCGTGACATTTTCGGCCATGCCGTAACTGTAGTGCAGTATCCAATGGAGCAGGGCGATGGCTTCCACCGCATCATCGATCTTTTACGCATGACCATGTACGTGTTCCCGGACAATGGAGGCAAGCCGGAAAAGCATCCCATTCCGCATAATGAGCGCGATAAGTCTGAACGGCTGCACAAGGAATTGGTGGAGAAAGCAGCAGAGAACGATGAGCACCTGATGGAGCAATACTTCGCCAAAGGCTCATTGGACGAGGATGAAATGAGCGCTGGCCTACGGGCAGGCATGCTCCAAAGGGGCTGCATCCCGGTTTTCTGTCTGAGCGCGATACGCAACATGGGCAGCGGCCGGTTAATGGGCTTCATTGATAACGTGGTGCCCGGGACCACGGACATGCCCCCTGTTGCCTTGGCGGATGGAAGCAGCTTGGCCACTTCACCGGAAGGCCCCACTGTTTTGTTCGCATTCAAAACCTTGGCCCAGGGCCAGGCTGGCCGCGTAACACTTTTCAAGGTGATGTCCGGGGAGGTGAATGAAGGCCAGGAATTGGTGAATGCGCGCACCGGCACGACCGAAAGGCTCGGCCAGCTCTTCATTTTATCGGGCAAGGAAAGGCGCCCGGTACCCAAACTGCAGGCCGGCGATATCGGCGCCGTACTGAAGCTGAAGGGCACGGCCACCGGCGACACACTGCATGCGAAAGGCCATGCCGTGGAACTGGCCGGCCCTTCCCTGCCCCGACCCCGGCTTTACCGCACCGTGCGCGCCAAGGACGTACACCAGGACGAAAAGCTCCACGCTGCACTGCTGGAGATCCAACAGGAAGACCCGTCCGTGGAATTGCGTTACAGCCGCGAAACGGCTGAGCAGCTTATCGGCACGCAGGGTGAAGCCCACCTTGGCGTGGTGGAGTGGAAACTGTGCAAGCAGTACAAAGTGGAAGCGGTGTTCGGCAGCCCGAAAGTCCCGTACCGCGAGACCATCCGCAAGCCGGCCGATGCCATGTACAGGCATAAGAAGCAAACCGGTGGCAGCGGGCAATTCGGCGAGGTGCACTTGCGCATCGAACCGTGGTACGAAGGGATGCCGGCGCCCGCAGGCGTGAACGTGAGGAACACCGAGGTGGTGGACCTTCCCACCGGGGGCAAGCTGGTTTTTTGCAACTGCATCACGGGAGGCGTGATCGACAACCGTTTCATGCCCAGCATCCTGAAAGGGGTGATGGAAAAAATGGAACGCGGGCCACTCACCGGATCACCTGCGCGTGACATACGCGTGCTGGTGCACGACGGCAAAATGCATCCCGTGGACAGCAACGACATCAGCTTCCGCATTGCAGGGCTAATGGCATTCCGTGAGGCCTTCACCCAGGCCGACCCGCTGCTGATGGAACCCATCCAGGAGTTGGAGGTGCACGTACCCGAGGAGAACATGGGCGATGTAATGACCGATTTGCAAGGCCGCAGGAGCGTGATCCTGGGCCTGGACGGCACGGGACGCAAGCAGGTGGTGAAGGTCCAAGTGCCCTTGGCGGAACTGGACCGCTACAGCGTGCGCTTGCGCGGGCTCACCCAAGGCCGCGGGCGGCATGTGGAACGCTTCCTGGAATACAGGCCCGTGCCCCCTGAACTACAGCAGCGGCTGGTGGAGGGGCAGCGCCCGCAAGAGGCACTCGCCTAGCGGTCATCGTTGCATTGCGCCCTGGGTGCCGGGCAGCAGCTCCATCGCATCGTTGGAGCGATCGCTGTCGCCTAGGCGCCCGAAGGGATCTATTACGACTTGTCCGATCTGTGAAATGGCCATGGGCAGCGTGATCGCATAAAGTGGATCGGTCCATTGCCAAGCGGGAAGCACGGCCCAGTCGTAGCCGCCCGGTTGTTCACTGCGGTGCCCCAACATCAGCGAAAGCGGAATATGGAACAGATGTACCGTGCCATCGCGTCGTTGAAGGGCAAGGTCCACGGGCATCAACATCTCGCCCTTGCGCACCAGGGTAATGGTGGTGCTGTCGCCGCGCTGCATCACGCCCTTCACCGCGTAATCCAGCTGCCGCGTGGTGTTGATCCATTCGTTGAAATACCAATCCAGTTGCAGTCCGCTTTCTTTCTCCATGCTCCGGCGCACATCCACAGGGCCCGGGTGCTTGAATCCGCAATCCTTGAAGAAGCGCCGCAGGCCCCGGTGCAGCGTGCTGTCCCCGATCACGGCACCCAATTGGTCGAGGAAGAATTCGCCCTTGCTGTAGGCCGTGGCACCATAGCCGCGATTAGTACGGTAATGATCTGCGTGCAGGGACATCGGCTCGTGCCAAGCGGACGACGCCAGGTTCAGGTAGGCATCCACGGATGCTCCATGCACACGTCCTTTCTGCGAACCGGGAAACAATTCCTCCATCACCTCTGAACCGGCATACTCTGTAAAACCCTCATCCATCCACGGGTAGCTCAATTCATCGCTTGCGAGAACGCCATAGTACCAGCTATGCACCATCTCGTGCACGCTCACACCCACAAGGCTGCCCAACCGGCGCTCCCCGGTGATCAACGTCATCATGGGGTATTCCATACCGCCATCGCCACCTTGCACGAAACTGTATTCCGGCCATGGATACTTGCCGAAATGCTTGTTCATGAAGGTGAATGCGCGCGACATGTACGCGGGCAACTGCGCCCAATTCTCCTCCAGTTCCGGATTATTCTTTCGAAAGAACCGCAGCAACGGCCCATCGGGCACTTGTTCCGTGGTATGGATGTATTCAGGGTCCGCGGCCCAAGCAAAGTCATGCACACGCGATGCATTGAACCGCCAGGTCAGTTTTCCATCGCTGCGCTTTTGCGTTTTGGTGCGTTTGGCATACCCCTTCCCTATTTCAGCGGCATTGGCCAGCACACCGGTTGCGGCCACGGTGAACGCACTGTCCAACGTGATCTGCACGTTATAGTCGCCCCATTCGCCGTAAAACTCCCGGCCCACATAGGGTGAAGTGTGCCAACCACGATCGTCGTAAACCGCCACCTTGGGAAACCATTGCGCCATGCTGTAGGCCACGCCTTCGCTGTTATCCCGCCCGGAACGCCTGATCTGCACGGGCACCTGGCCCTTGAAGTCCAAATTCAACGTGGTACTGCGGCCGGGCAAAACAGGCTTCGCCAAGCGCACGCGCATTACCGTGCCCATGGTCTCCGTATTCAGTTGCTTGCCGTCCTGCCGCACCGATGGACAAACCAGGTCGCCAACCTCTGCGGGTGTAAGATTGAAGATCCGGTCGCGCACGCGGGGATCGGGATCCTCGATATTGCGCGAGCGGACGTCCATCTCACTACCGGGCTTGAACGCATTGAAATAAAGGTGGAAGAACATTTCCCGCAGCGTATCGGGGCTGTCGTTCTTGTACACCAGTTTTTCCGTTCCGCTGAACTGATGCGTGCCTACTTCCAACTCAACGGAAATATCACACTGGATCTGCTGTTGCCATCTGTCGCATTGCGCATGGGCCGAGGCAGCGGCCACCGTGGCCATGCATATTACAAGTGAGCGCATGGCCCAAAGATGCCTTTTACCATGGAATCCGTCGGCCCAGTTCTGTTAAGAATCCCGCGATGTGTGCCAACCGGCTTGTTTCCTACCTAAGCGGAAGGAATGGCCGTGCATGAACAGACGGGGCATACAAGGAGCAACCGGAGCGGGTAAAACAGTTAAGCCATTTGGGTGGGAGCGGCAAACTTGCCACAGGAGCCCCATGAAAAAGCACACACGGCTGATGGTGAAGGAATTAATTCAAGGGTATTCGAGTTATTCGATGGATTCGAGTATTCGAAGTTTTGGGAATATTCGGAGTATTCGAGGTATGTATGGCCATGCATACGTGGCCCATTGCATACGCAGGCCAGAAGGTAACTAACTGACTGATAACCAATGCCAATGGACACATCCTCACAGGGTGCGCATTTCCTGCAATGAACCGGGCAAAAACAAGCAACCGACTGATATTCAACGCGATGCGACGTATGCATGGCCATACATGCCTGAAGGATCCTTTCTAACCCGCCACATCCACCCGGGCCTATCCCCCGATCCGCGCACTACACCGAAAGCGGCCCTTCCACCCCATTCCCGCCTTTCGAGCCGAGCACCGCCGAGGCCGCCATTTTCAACAAGGCCACCACTTTGCCATGCCGTGTATCCCAATAATAACTTTCCATGGGCTTCACCTTTATCACGTTCAGGTCGGCATCCTCTGGCCCTTCCGGGAAATAGTTCTTCACCAACGGGCCGTACAACTCGCGTTTTTTGGCCATGTCCACCACGACCGTGGCCGTGCCGAATACCGAGAGAAACTCTGCGCTCCCCTCATTTGCATACAGGAGCTGCACGTATGGGTCGTCCTGGATCTGCCGGTCCTTCCCGCTTTCGCGCGAACTGAGGAACCAAAGACAACCTTCGTCATCCACATCAAGCGTGGCCATGGGGCGCGTGGGCAATGGCCGTTGATCAAAGCAGGTGATGAAATGACAAGTAGGTCCGTTCTTCACAAGCTCTTTCAATTTCTGTATAGCGTCCTCCTCGTGCAAGGCTTTGGTCTTCGACATGGTTTTCATATTTGATACGCCAATTAATCTGTTGTGTCCGGCGGCATGATCGTCGGCGGGACCTTTGGCACTGGTCCGAGTGTTCTCACCCATTGGTCGTATTGCTGTTCGGTGAGCACGCCACGGATCAATGCATTGCGTTCACGGTTCAGCGGAGCGAAGGCCGTGTTGGTCCACGGCTCAATGCCCAAGGCCTTGTATTGGCCCTCGAGTTTCGCATCGATCTCGCGCAATTGCAGCAACTGGTTATCGGTGAGGGCGAGCTGCTGCTGCTCAACAGCGG
Source organism: Cryomorphaceae bacterium (assembly GCA_044463585.1). Classification (GTDB taxonomy): domain Bacteria; phylum Bacteroidota; class Bacteroidia; order Flavobacteriales_F; family PHOS-HE28; genus PHOS-HE28. The sequence continues at coordinate 1,384 of JBIQMI010000076.1, read as the reverse complement.
TAAAGGGAGACCAACCGCTGGCGCCCGGTGTCGCGAATGTGGAGTCCACTTGGGCGCTGACCGAATGGGTGGCAAAAGTCAGCGCAGCCGCGAGAAGGATCGCGATGCCAGCTACGCGCCCATGGTACCTATTCATTTCCAACATGGGAGGTCCGGTGCCAATAACCCGGCCAAGAACCGAAAGACCAGGCCATGGCAGGGAATCCCCGGGGCGGTATGGAACAAACCCCGTGATGGTTGGGGCGGAAAATCAACAACCTGTCGGCCCGGATTGCCCGACCGGTACAGGTGCAGGTTCCTTCCCCCGCGCGATCCCCTATACAGGCGCAAGGCATGGACCGGGCATTTTTCCGGTATTGCCCCAGCATGGTACAATTTTTCCGCGTGCACCGGTAAACCAATAAACCTGTAACCCATGAAACATGTACTCACCGCCGCAGCCCTGTGTATTGCCGTGGCCGGCGCCAATGCCCAAAGCAGTGGCACCACAGCACCTGCGCAGCAACCACACAACTGCCTGACCTCCACCACCGACCGCGACTGGGCCGGCTTAGGCCTGAACAGTGAGCAATCCACAAAGATCCGCGACCTGCAAGCCGATTGGCGCAAGCACCAAGGCAACCAGGGCACCATGGAGAAAGGCACCAACACCGGCACTTCCCCCATGATGGACAGCTACGAGGCCAAGGTGAAGGACATATTGGGCCAAGAGCAATACGACAAATGGGTGAAATGGTGCGGCACCCATGCCAGCCAAGGGGCCATGCGCGACAACACGCGCACCAAGACCGGAACCAACCAAGGCACGACAGGAGGCACCGATCAGGGCAATCACCACAACACCAACCGCAATGCGCCCACGCAACCGAACAAGGACGTGAACAACACAAGCAGACAACCTACTAGCACCGACCAACCCAGTGCGCCTCGCGACAACAGGTGATCATTGTGACCATCTGTAGTTACCGGAAAGCCCTGCCCAGTGCGGGGCTTTTTGGTGCTGTGGAACCGGCGGCGGTGGGAGGCCAGATCGGGGAAATGCTTGCACCCTGTGGCCGACCGGTACCGCACATGGCATCACCGGCACGGTTTTGCATGCCAACAGTACTTCAACACGTTGATGAAAATGGTACAGGACAATCAATTCAGCACGCTATCGGAAGCCGTGGACGCCCTGTGCGCCTTGGGCTATACGGACAAGCTCGAACTGGGCCCGCCCGGCCTGTTCAAGGGAGAACAACAACTCGACCCCGCACGCTTCACCATCGACTCGTTCCATCGGTTCGAAGGGCCCAGCGACCCGGGTGACATGAGCATTGTGTACGCGGTAAGCAGCGAGGAGCTCGGGATCAAGGGGCTGCTGATCGGTTGCTACGGCGCCGAT